>JAIEMR010000153.1 GCA_019751935.1 Alphaproteobacteria bacterium | reverse complement strand
TTTCATTAATCATTTAATACTTAAGTAATCTGCAGGTTAGGCATGCCCGAAACCTTTAATAAAGTTTCCTGCCACGCTGCATAACAGATCAATTTTATATGATATCTATACACCCAAGTCAAGCTTGAGATTCTAAATAACCACCTAGAAGCTTTCTAAGTGGTTCGTTTTGTATGAGATAGTAAAAGTTAAGAAGGAGGTGGGCTTACCTAAGCATGATGTATGTCATACTCTTCATTCTTCAGCCCTGGGACTTGAGGGGTTATAACAATCCTCAGCAGGGAGTTCCAACTGATATCGTTCATACTCATAACGTGCAAACCTCCAGCGAATATGTAAACTATGCCAACTTAGTTGACTTGCACTCAAAGCCCAAAACATTCTTGTTTTTTCAAGAGAAGATTGGGCACTAGATTTGATAAAATCTTGTTCTGCACGCTTTGTTGCTAAAAATGCTATAATTGCTGGTAATTGATTTGCTAAATCTTGATTTAGGTGAGGGACAGGCTCCAGTAGAGCGCCAGTACAGCCATAAACTTGACATAAGGGAAACACTTCTAAAAGTCCCGCTATGGCTACTTCATCACCCTTGTCACAGATTTTTTGAAATTCTCGACCAGGATTAGCGAATTGTAAGGCGTCGTCATAAATTGCTTTTTGATAAAAATTCAAGGCGCCTGTTCTTGTTCTAAAACCATATAATTCCTCAGTTGGTGGAAAGCCCAATAGGTCCTCAACTGCTTGCAATGCATTTGTTAAAGCAAGCAATATTATTCCTAATCTTAACATTTTTATTTTCCTACTTAATCTTTTTGATATAGATATCAATTTAGAATATTTTTCTTAAAAAAGCGTTAAGCAGGAGAATTTTTTTAAGGGAGAATTAATTGTTAGCCGGCACGCCTAATTTCTTTTGCAGTGTTAATTAAGCTTTGTATGCAGGATTTAAATAATTTTGAATCAATCATTATTGCAATCCTAGCGTTATACTCTTTATATGTCCTTTCAAAATTTTCTATCTTCTCATCTGGGCAACCCATTCGACTTATGCCATGCATAAGAGGAGCCATTTTTTTACGGCTTCTTTAACACTCTTGAGAGTTGTTTCTTTTAATTCCTCAACAGCGCTTGAATCTGCAGCGTTATCAATTTTTTCTGCGGACATACAAAGTCTTTCAAGTTCGCTTATGCAGGCTCCAAACTCTTTAATAGGATCGTACGCTGGTATTAGTGTGGTGCCAGGACGCGGCAATAAACACATTCTGCTGCCATAAGGTTCTGTGGACCATTCCTTTTCATCTGAAGAAAATACTGCTGACGCAAGGCTTAATAGGCATAAAAATAAGAATATAGTTTTAAATTTCATGATTTTGTCCTTTCTGTGAACATAAAAAAACCACCTAGAAAACATATTTCTAGATGGCTGGTTTTTTTTGCGAGAGGGTATAAAAAAAGCGCCTTCAGGCGCTCTTGGAGATGAGTCTATGGAAACATGACTCTAATATAATCATGGCCAATAATATCTAAAAACTCAAATTTTAAAAAAGTCCATCCATTAAAGTCATCGCAATGTGCTATAATGCTGCATATTTTAACTCTCATCTAATAAGAGAAAAAAATGAAAAAACTGCTTTATGTTTTTGTTGGAATCATTGGCCTGGTTTTAATCGTTCCTAGCTTTATAGACTGGAGTCATTTTAAAGAACCTCTTATTGAGACTGTGAAAACAAATGCAGGTTATGACCTTGATATTAAAGGTTCAGTTAATCTTAATCTCTTGCCAACGCCGCATTTAAAAGCCAATGATATTTTTGTAAAAAACAAACCAGGCGGCAAAGCTCCGTCTCTTCTTGAATTAAAGAGTGTGTCCCTTAGCCTTAATATATTGCCGCTTTTAAGAGGGCAAATTGTTGTTGATAAGGTGGAATTAATAGAACCCATTGTGCATTTAGAAACCTCAGAAACAGAGCAAAATAATTGGGAAATACAAGAAAAGGTACAAATTAAAGCGCCTTCATCTAATCAAAGCCCCATTACCAAACATGAAGAAGCCACGCACGCTCAAGCACCGAATATTGCGCTCAGAAAAATCATCATTAAAGACGGACAGGTGTCTGTTTCTAACCTTAAAACCAAAACCCATCATGAGGTAAAAAACATTAATCTAGAGGGTGGTTTTGATTCCTTGTCAGGTCCTTTTAACGTCAAAGGGCAGGCAGATATAGAGGGACTTACTGTAAAAGCAGATATTCATACAGGTGAACTTTTTAATAAGAACCCAGCCACTATAAAAGCAAATATTAATCTTTCCAAAGACAAAGCTGATTATGGTGTTCTTCGGGTGGAAGGCACTATGGAAAATAAAAGATTTGTAGGGGATGTGGCATCAGATGCGCTTAAGCTTCCTTTTAGTTTAGATCTTGCTAATAAAAAAATTGATTTGCAAAAAGGTTTAAACTTGAAAGCACATCTTGACGCACAGCCTGAGGATATAAAAATTTCCGGATTAAAGGCTTCTCTTGAAAGTATTAAACTAGAAGGCGACGTTACCTATAAGGCTTCAAATATTACTGGTCAGCTGCTTTTAAGTGAAGGGCCAGCTCAAGTAAAATTGAGTGTTCAGGGGCAAAGTAATGAGCAAAGCTTATGGAATGGGCATGTTACCATTCATTCAGATAAACCCCAGACATTTCTAAAATGGGTGGGCGCAGATGAAACGGCCCCTTATTTACAAGGCCAAATTGATGTTTCAACCTCTCTTAATGTACAGGATTCCAGCTATGCGTTCAAAGGGCTGAAGCTTGCCATTGGCCAGCTTGATGGAGAGGGTGATATCACTGTCAAACTAGGAGAGGCTCGTCCTTATATTAAAGGTGAGTTATCTCTTGGGAAAATTGATCTTAATGCTCTTTTACCAAGTGAAAATAAAGGAAAAGGGGGAGCTGAATCTCCAGCGTCTTCTGCAAATCAGCCCTCTGCGCAACCTGTAAAATCAGAAAGTGATCGTTGGTCTAAAGAAAAATGGAATCTTGATCCTCTTAAA
Source organism: Alphaproteobacteria bacterium (assembly GCA_019751935.1). GTDB lineage: Bacteria > Pseudomonadota > Alphaproteobacteria > Paracaedibacterales > CAIULA01 > CAIULA01. The sequence continues at coordinate 2,443 of JAIEMR010000153.1, read as the reverse complement.
ACCGTGAATACTGACGTTAAGGTTAGCGTCCGTGAGTTTCATTATGACGAGTATCAACTGAGTCAAGTAAGTGTGACACTTCACCTTAAGGATGGAAATCTTCAAATTACTTCGTTTGGGGCCCAAGGTTACGGGGGTAGTTTTAATGGTGACGTGTCTTTGCAAAGTGACTCTGCTTTAAAGCTTAATTTTGGTATTCAAAAACTGGATGTAGCGTCCCTGCCAAAGGTTAGAAAAACTCCATTGAAGAAGGCGGCATTAACAACCTCTCTGCACCTGAATGCTAAGGGAGATAATACCTATGATATTGTCCATTCATTAGGCGGTGAAATGAATTTCAATTTAAGCCAAGGCGTTGTTGAGGCATTTGACATCAAAAAATTCGTGAACGATATTAAGCAAGTCAAAGGCCCAGGTGATGTGACTGCTGTTATAAATGATCTTAACTCAAAGGCACAAACACCTTTTGATTATTTGAAAGCGAATTTTACAGTTCAAAACGGAAAAGCATCCAGTCAAGATATTGAATTTTCTTCTCCTGATATTGCGCTGACGGGTAGGGGAACAATTGATTTACCAAAGTGGCTTATTGATATGCAAACACAAGTGAAAGTCAAAGAACTTAGCAAACTTCCCTCAATAGGACTTGCAATTGAAGGAAGCCTAGATTCTCCTTCTTATAAGGTTGATCAAGCGCAATTGGCAAAAATCCTTTTACAAGAGATTGCAAGTAGGGTCATTGACAAAGCAGTGCAAGGGATTGGCGGTACAGTTGGTGATGTCTTAAAAGGGGTGTTAGGTAAAAAACAAGATGCTGCCCCTGCGCAAAAGCCTGATTCGCCTCAACAACCTGCGCAACAAGCGCCGCAAGAGGCCCCTAAACCTGAAAAGATTATCAAGGATTTGTTGAAAGCGTTTTAGATATAAAATATCAGTTTTCTGGATCGCCACGCTTTGCTCGCGATGACGCAGTTCCGTCATTGCGAGGAGACGTAGACGACGTGGCAATCCAGGCATTTAAGTAAATTACCCCGCCGCCTTATAAAACTTAACCTCCTTAGGCAAATCCTTCGGCAACTCAAGGCCAGCTCGTTTTGCGGCTTCTGCATTGATAATCAATTCAGCGGGAATATCATTTGGAATTGGAATTTGCCCAGCTGGGGTTCCTTTTAGAATCTTGACGACCATATCTCCTGCAATTTCTCCTAAAGTGAAATGACTATAGCCATAGGTTGCAACAAGTCCAGATGCTATCAATGATGTATCACAGCTAAAAACTGGGATTTTCAATTGCTCACCTATTTTAATGATCGAGCTGATTGAAGAGGCTGCTGTATTATCATCTGGAATATATAAAGCGTCTATTTTTCCAGCTAAACTGCGCATAGCGCCATCGACTTCAGACGATTTGTTGGCTGTTGCTTCTATGATTTCAATATCATTTTTTCTGGCTTCGTCTTTGAGAGACTTTACGATATTGCTAGAGTTTGCTTCACCTGGATTATAGATAACGCCTAGCCTTTTTAACCCTGGCACAATGTCTCTGATAAACTGCAAGCGCATGGAAATTGGCACTGAATCAGAAACGCCCACAACGGGTTCTGTTCGTTCTTGAAGCGTTGTTATCAACTTTGCCTCAACGGGATCGCTAACGGCTCCAAAAACTAAAGGAATGCCTTTTTCTTGACAAGCTTTTAAACAAGATTGAGCTGATGGCGTTGAAATAGCAACGATAACCTTGGGATTCTCAGATATTAAATTCTGAGTTATTTGTGCGCTTGTGCTGATGTTGCCTTGGGCGTTTTTGTAAATAATTTTTACGTTTTTACCGTCTTCAAAGCCTGCGTTTTTCAAGGATTTGATAATGCCATTTCGCTCAGCATCTAAGGCAGGGTGCTCAACGATTTGGGTAATGGCAATAACAGGTAATGTGGTTGTCGGGTTGTCTGATGTTATGGTGTCTTTTGAGGTTTTTTTAATAACCAGAACGGTTAAAATTATGGAAAGGGTGATGGTTAAAAATATAGCTTTTTTCATGATTTAAGTCGCTTTCTTTTATGTCGATTTGTTTTTGAATTAAGAATGTTAGATGCTTGATAGCCGGCACATTGGGCATAATAATAATTTGTCATAATGATCTCTTTGAATGAATTAAGGGTTGATTATTAAAGTATACACGACGTGTATACTACTTTTAGTCTAACAAAAAACTAGGAGTAGTTGTCAAGAGGGATGGAAAAATTTCTAAAATGTATAAAGAAACAGCTGACGCCCATGTTGACTTAGCCAGGCTTTATGCTGTTTGTACTGGGGACATAAACTTTTAACAGTATCCCAGAACATCTGACTGTGATTCATGTGTATAAGGTGAGACACTTCATGAGCGCAGACGTATTCTATAACTTCCGCTGGCGCAAAAGCGAGTCGCCAAGAATAAGAGAGA
>JAIEMR010000011.1 GCA_019751935.1 Alphaproteobacteria bacterium | reverse complement strand
TTTTAATTACAGCAAAAAAATAAATAAAAATTAACTTAATTTTAAGAATACCTCCCTTATTGTATAAGCAAGGCAACAAGATTGTGCTGGTTTTTTCTAGATTTGGAAATAGAAAACAGCAAATCGATTATATGGAGGTAATTATGTCAGAAAGTACACAACACAAACTAGACCGAGTTCGCCCCCCTCGAGTACAGATCACATACGATGTGGAAATTGGTGACGCTATTGAAATGAAAGAACTGCCATTTGTTATGGGTATTATGGCGGATTTATCAGGCATGCCAGCGGAAGCACTTCCACGACTTAAAGAAAGAAAATTTGTTGAAATTGACAACGACAATATTAACGAAATCATGTCCTCTATTAAACCACGCTTAGCAATAAGAGTTGATAACAAACTTACAAACGATGAAGCACAATTAAGCGCTGAACTTTTCTTCAATAGTATGGAAGATTTTGAGCCGCTCAATGTTGTAAAGCAGATTCCGCCTCTCGCTAAGTTATACGAAGCACGTTCCTTATTAAAGGATCTTTTAACAAAGCTGGATGGAAATGATGCTCTTGATCATCTGCTTCAAGAAGTTATCACGAATACAGAACAACGTGACGCTCTTCAAAAAGAATTGGGCATTGCTGAAGCCCCTGCTGAAGCTCCAAGCGCGTAAAGCAGCTAAAACGTAACAGCAGAATATTTAAAGGAGAAAAATAATGGCAGACGAAACTCAAGCAGCAGCCCCTCTCACTCTCGAAACCTTATTCCTTGAAGGGAAATTGGTTCGTGATGAAAGCCAAAAACCTTTTGCACGTGATCTTGTGCAAGAGTTTGTAAATCAACTTGTTCAACAAGGCAACAGCGTAAGTAAAGATGCTGCAGCCTTTTTGAATCAACGCATTCAACAAATTGATGAGCTGATTGGCGCACAATTAAATGAATTTATGCATCACCCAGCTTTTCAAAAACTTGAAGGGTCTTGGAGAGGTTTAAATTACTTAGTCCAAAATACAAACACCTGCGCAAATTTAAAGCTACGCTTATTGAATATAAGCAAAGCTGAGCTTTTACGCGATTTGGAAAAAGCTGTTGAATTTGATCAAAGTCAACTCTTCAAGAAAGTCTACGAAGAAGAATACGGTACCTTTGGTGGACATCCTTATTCATGCTTGGTTGGTGATTACGAATTCACACGTCACCCACAAGATTTAGAGTTAATTGAGAAAATCTCAAACGTAGCTGCAGCCGCTCACACGCCTTTCATCGCAGCTGCTGATCCAAAACTCTTTGACTTAGATAGCTTTGAACATCTTGGTGTTCCTCGTGACCTTTCAAAAGTTTTTGAAAGCTTAGAACTTGTAAAATGGAACGGTTTCCGCAGCAGCGAAGACTCAAGATACGTAGCTCTTGTACTTCCTCGTGTTTTGATGCGCCTTCCTTATGGTGCAAACACATGCCCTGTTGAAGGATTAAACTTCGAAGAAAATGTTGTTGGAACAAACAGCAATCACTTCTGTTGGGGTAACGCAGCTTACATTCTTGGACAACGTATCACCAACGCTTTCACTAACTTTGGCTGGACTGCAGCAATTAGAGGTGTTGAGGGTGGCGGTATTGTTGAGGGACTTCCAGCATACACCTTCAAAACAACAGATGGTGACATTGCTTTGAAATGCCCAACGGAAACTGCAATCACTGATCGCCGTGAAAAAGAACTGAGTGACTTAGGCTTTATTGGTCTGTGTCATTGTAAAGGCACTGACTTTGCAGCCTTCTTCGGTGGTCAAACAACTCAAAAAGCAAGGGTCTATAACTTAGATGATGCTAATGCAAACTCAACCTTGTCAGCACGCCTACCTTATGTCTTAGCAGCTTCACGCTTCGCTCACTACATCAAGGTTATCATGCGCGATAAAGTTGGAAGTTTCTTAACAAAAGCTAACGTTGAACTTTACTTAAACACTTGGATTGCTAACTACATCTTATTGAACGACGATGCGCCTCAAAACGTAAAAGCGCGTTATCCACTACGCGAGGCCCGTATTGACGTGTTTGATGTACCAGGCAAACCAGGCGCTTATAGAGCTGTTGTGTATTTACGTCCTCACTTCCAGATGGAAGAGCTGACAGCATCCATACGTTTGGTTGCAACATTACCACCACCAGCAAAATAAGAAAGTAACACTTAAGGAAAAATTGGCAGACTTCGGAAACTTAAAGTCTGCCAATCATAAAAAAGGAGACAAAAGATGCCACAAAATTATACGATTACTGAAATACCCGGTAAAAGCAGATTAAAACTTGCAACAACCGATACACAAACTGTTGACGACAAGGGCGTCAAATCGCCTGAGTGGATGATCCTGATGGATGATCTTCTGGTATCAGACGTAGATGGATTTAACGACCACTGTGAACTATTTGGTTGGTATGGAGAATCTAGTCGCTTAACAACAGGAGACGTTAGCAACCAGCTATTCACCTCTGCTACTTTAAAGCATACTGATCTTACCCTGTTATTGCCTAATGGTGGTCACGGAGCTCAGCTTGAAAGCAAAATGAACCTTGGTATTCCAATCTCTAACATTGAAATTGTTCGCTTAGGTAACATCAAGAGCACAAAAGTTAAACTACAAACAATTGCGTACACAAACTGCCGAATTCAAACATTCCAACAACAATTAGACAGAATTGTTTTGAATTTGATTGTTTCCTCCAAAACAAACACAGTATTTGTTTATGACAATGCAGGTACAAACAAAGGTCAAATGGTCAGCAAAGTTGATTACTCAAAGAACACTGCTGAGTAATTAATTTTTAGCCCTTCGGGGCACTCTTTTGTCCTTCTTATTTCTTCTCTGGGTAGGGAGTTTTTGAAACCACAAAGACTCCCACCTCAGCCTCTAAGCTTTATTTCCATATTTTAAATATTATGTATTGATACTTAATCCTCATGCATGTATACCTATGGTGATAACAAAAAAACTATAGGAAGAAATAATGCATCCCATAACCTTAAAGAAAATTATTCCAGTCGCCCTTATCCTCCTTTTTAGCTGTATATCTGTATATGCTGGAGACGACAGTGATGACGATTCACTAGGTGGATTAGCAGAGCAATTAACATCTAAAACAAAGCTTACTCAAGACCTTACTTTGTGTCGTAGTGCGTCAGGGACTGTTGTTGCACAATATGCAGATACCCTCAGCTTACAGAACGGTTGCAAACTGAAGTTAAGAAGAGTAGATGCTAACACACAAGTCACCGATCTCTTTGATCTATCGAAAATAGATGGCTATAAAAGCCATGTAACAGCTAGCAGTGTGTACGTTTATGATACAGAGGAAAATAAATACGGGAGAATGGAGAGACCTTTCACAACGGCTTTAGATTTCCCTGAAGTTACTAGCAAAAAAGATTTGGTTATCGATTGGGCAAGTAATCAATCCCTTAGAAGTCGAACTGATTTTTTTAAGCGTAAATCTAATTGTGGTAATGGCCACTCAGAACCCCAACTTACTAAGGATTTTAATGCGTTATGGGTAAAAAATTCTGCCTCTGTTGTGAAGCACTTTGTTCCGCAAACAAAAAAAGAAAAAGATTCTGCAAAGTCTGTGGTTATGTGCGGCTGTAATCTTTATGGATCCTTTGATATGTGTAATACATGTTTGAGTGAGGTAGTTACTTTCAGAAAACAACATCAGCAAGGCCAAACAAGCGTAGCTCAAGCGGTGCGAGATGAATTAAAGGATCAATTTCAAGGGGATGAAACAGATGCTTTTGTTGTCTCCTATCACAGCTACTGCCCTTATAGTTCAGCTACATATCATGCAGAAGATGAGACTTCCCTTTATCCCTTGGGATACTCAACAGAATATAGACCACGCAAAGATATCTTTGAGCATAAAAGTGATGAGATTGATGATACATATACATTATCGCAAGCAGAATCTTTAGCGGCAGATAAAGATACAATCTATAGCCATGTTCATATGCTATCAGGGAAAAAAGCATCTCGTACTAGTGGAAAAAGAACTTTCATTTTCTAAACCGTTAAGTTTAAAAGATGGGCATCTCATTTAACGTCGATGTCCATCTCACATCCCTCTTTAATTAATAAATTTTTAATAAATTAGTAACTAAAATTTAATTAATAAAGGAGATCTCTATGCGTGCCATTCAATCCGTTTCTAATGAACCAAAAAATACACTTGGATCAAAACAGCTGTTGTTTAACCTGCTGATTGATGAAGACCCAGACGAAGCGTGGGAAGATGTATCAAAAAATCACCTCTCCTTTAATGAAGTCATTGATTCAATAATCAGCGAAATTTCAAAAATACTAAATACGCGTTTAACAGCAAAATTTGATGACTACGAAGAACTAAAAGATGATCCTTTGAATTATGGAATTCCTTCATTGTACGGTCTAACTGATTCCAATACTTTTGATGCAACCAGCCCCAATCAATGGATAAAGATTTCAAAACTTTGTGAGCGTGCGATTGCTACGTTTGAACCAAGAATGACCGACGTTAAAGTTACAATCGAAGGCTTTGCCCTGTCCAAGCAATCCTTGAATATCATTGTTAGAGGCAATGTTTATTTCAATAAGATTCGTGAAGAAGTCAGATTTCCTCTTGCAATTGAATGCGGAAGCGGGCGGTAGGGTTTACGCCGCTGGACTGCTCCATGATGAAACACGTCATGGCGAACAACGAAGTTATCGCCCAGCCAGAATATACATCGAGTTGCAAAAATCTTAGCTCTCAAAATCAAAGGCTTTAGAATCTTTATTTAAGTGATTTCTTACATTTGCAAAAAGTACTTTAGAATTTATAGCTGCTTCATTTGGCCAATCAGCTAAAGTATCATCCATGAAGCTAAATATTTTATCACCCTTTCTTTTTTGTATATGTTCAGATGAGCTATATTCATCATAAAGCTCATTCAGAGAATACAAAGCAACCACAGTACACTTTAATTGGTGCCTTATAAGTTTATTTATTTGATCACTTGTTAAATCTTTTGAAGATTTTCTTTGAAAAGCTACTTTTAAACGGCTGGCATTGTCTTCAAAGCTATCATCTGGATTAGTAAGAAGAAGGTGATCTACATAACTCCTGATACCCCAAACATATGCTTCTGCTTCTTCTTCGGTTGCTTTTTGGAATTTAATCCCGAATCTGCTGGTTCCTGTTATAAGCTGAACGGTTGCATCTTGTAATGCTGGATGATATTGATGCTCGGAAACTGCCCCCAAAATTCGCCCACTTAAGGGGAGCTTTTGAGCTTTTTCAGCATCTTGTGTGGAAAGCAAGGTATCATGGATTTTAAAAAAGCCTTTCCATAAATTATTAGCTGCCCTTCTGTCATGATCTGAAGACGAACCTTCCTTCAATAAAAAGGCAGCGTGAACACCTGTTTGAGGTTGTGCATAAACAGTTTCAAGGGCTATTGCAGCAAAATCAGAAGGATCCATCTGAGAATTTTGATCCCCTATTAAGCGCCTCATATATAAAGGATATTT
>JAIEMR010000196.1 GCA_019751935.1 Alphaproteobacteria bacterium | reverse complement strand
CAGGAGGATAGTCATGCGAAAGTGAATTTAAGAGATGTAGTTTTTTACCGAAACCCATTTGATAAAATCCTCCAGGTTCTTGATAGATAACTTGTACGTTTGACAAGTTGAAAAAAAATACAAACTGCTTCTATCTTTCGCAATTTTTGTGGTCTTTAAATTTTCTCAAAGCTCTTTGTCAGAAAAGGCAATTTGATGGATAAATTAACAAAACGAAAGACATTAATTGATCAAGTCAATTCAATTTTGAACAATCCGTATCATAAAAATGAATTGGATGGGCTGAGAAAAAAGCTACATCTTGCAACTAAAGAGATTGTTGAAGCATATGTGTTGTATGATCTGGATGTTTCTTCTTATGGCAATGAGATTTACGAGTTGGATGCAATCCGTTTTGTTCTTCATCTGCATAATCTTTTATCAGGGAGTTGGCATATTGAGCGTCAGGCAGCTATTTCTAGCCTTCTTAAAAAGAAGTCAAATTCTTCTTCAATATTAGATGTGGGATTTGGAGTTCCTACCCAATACATAAGGGAGGCACTAAAAGAGAAAAAGAGAATAATTACTTTATGTGATATTTCACAAACGGCAATAGACTTTGCAAGGGATTTATTGGGACTTTGGAGTCCAATCTGGACAGATACAATTAGATTTATTAAAGAAGATATGAATAATGTTAAAAAGCTAGTTGGTGACCATGATTTATATATCTTTCAAGATTCTATTGAGCATTCCAATCAACCAACAGAATGTTTAAAGCAGTTTGTTAAGTTAAGCTCTTCTCATTCGAGCTTTATATTGTCCTTACCTATTGGTCCTTTAATACCAATGCATTATATTTCTTGGGATACCATAAACGACGCTGAGAAATGGGTTAACTTATGTGGTTTGAAAATTACTGATTCTTTTCAAGTGAAGACAAAAAAAGGGATCGATTTATTCGCTGAAGAATTGGATGGATATTTTCTAAACTATGTAATACTATGCACCAAACAAAACGTAAAAAAGGTATAGCTATAAAATGATTGCCATTTTTAATGGGATGTTCTCAAAGGTTCTTGCTAAGGCAAAAAAGACCGCAGTTGATCTTGAAAGACATTTAACTGTTTTTGGTTTCTTTTTGATTATTGCTTATCCAACTTTCTATTTTATAAATTCACTATTCGCATCTCCAAACGGATATGAAAGCCTTTCTTTAAGATTAATCATAGGTTTTTTAGGATTATCGCTTGTAATGCGAAATAAGTGGCCAACAACCTTACAATCCTTTTTGCCGTTAGTTCTTTATGTAACTTTGATTATATCTTTGCCATTTTTCTTCTTCTTTATGCTCTTTCACAACCCTGATTCCAACATATGGCAAATTAATGCTCTTGTTGGATTAGTGCTTTTATCTTTATTTGTTAAGTGGAAAGAAAGCCTTTTTCTTTCTATCCTCGGATGCTTTTTAGCGTGGTTAGCTTTCTCTTTTACAGTCCCAAATCCCGCATTACCTTCTAATTTCTGGCAACTGGTAATCGTCTATGTAAGTCCGTTAGTTTATATAACTCTTTTCTTCAACAAAAACGAACATATCCAAGAAGAAAAGCTGGCCTCTATGAAAATGCTGGGTGGGGCCATTGCTCATGAAATGCGGACCCCTTTATCGGCTATTTCAATGATAGGGTCTGCCTTAAAGAATTCGGTTGATGAACTATTTGAAGCTTCTGATAATAACCAGCCCGTTAAACCTGATCCTTATCTTTTAAGTGTTCCGGAATCCATTCATGCAACAACAAAAAGTGCTTTTACTATCATCGATATGATTTTAATGAACCTAAAGGATGTCTCAGATCTAGAGGCGAAAGACGTATTATCAGTCGCAGATTGTGTCAAAGACGCTATTAAAAACTATCCTTTGGCTGAACCAGAGCAAGCACTTATTCATTTTGACCTAGCCAATAATTTTGAATTCAAAGGTGATAAAACACTTTTCAAGCATGTCATTTTTAACCTTTTGAAAAATGCTCTTTATTATGTTTTGGCTGCTGGTAAGGGGGGGATTTATATTACTCTAGAATCAGGCCCCAGAGAAAATCGGTTAATCTTTAAGGATACAGGCCTTGGTATGCCAGCATCGATGGTGCCTTATGTTTTCGATCGTTTTTATTCGAAAACCCAACATGGAACCGGCATTGGTTTGGCATTTTGTAAATCAGCAATGCAGCGATTTAAAGGGAACATCACTTGCAAAGCTATTGAGGGCGAACACACAACCTTTATCCTTAGTTTTCCGGTTATTGATAAAACTCCGAGTAATCCTAGATAATCTTAAGACTTTTGTAAAAAAAGATTGCCTCCCGTATAGGATTTGAGCTACAAATAGCAGTAAATAATCCGAAAGTTCTGAGTAGAAAATGAAAAAAGATATTCATCCCGATTACCACAAAATTAAAGTCGTTATGACAGATGGTACAACCTTTGAAACACGTAGTACCTGGGGTAAAGAAGGCGATACAATGCAGCTTGATATTGATCCAAAGTCTCACCCAGCTTGGACTGGTGCAGGTCATAAGCTTCTTGATATGGCTGGACAAATCAGCAAGTTCACAAAGCGTTACCAAAACTTTGGTGCGTCTTCTAAATAAATTTCTAAAAAAGGGGTCGGCACGTGGCATTCCCATCAGGGCATAGTATGTCAGATCCAGACCCCGATTATCTTTCTAATCTTAATGAAGCGCAGCGCGCGGCAATAGAGGCAACCGAAGGTCCCGTTCTGGTTTTAGCTGGGGCAGGGACAGGTAAAACTCGGGTTTTAACCACGCGCCTTGTGCATATCTTAAATCAAAACCTTGCCTATCCCGGTCAGATCTTGGCTGTGACTTTTACGAACAAAGCAGCCCAGGAAATGAAAGAACGCATCAGTCATTTGCTGGGTCGTTCTATTGAAGGAATGTGGCTTGGGACGTTTCACTCTTTGTGTGTGCGTATTTTGCGCAGTCATGCGGAATGGGTTGGTCTGCAGCCTAATTTCACGATTCTTGATACCGATGACCAGCTAAGGTTAATCAAGCAAATTCTCAAGGCTGAAAATATCGATGACCGTCAGCATCCACCAAGGCTAATTCTTTCAATTATCAGCCGTTGGAAAGACAGAGGACTGACTTTTGAACAAGTCAAGCGGGGCGAACACGATTTAGCAGGTAGGGTTTATGAACAATACCAAGGCCGTCTTCAGGTTTTAAATGCTGTTGATTTTGGCGACCTTTTGCTATTGACGTTGACGCTTTTTAAACAAAAACCGGATGTTTTAAGCTCTTATCAGGAAAAGTTTCGCTATTTATTGGTGGATGAGTATCAAGACACTAACGTTGCACAGTATTTGTGGCTTCGCCTACTGGCGCAAGGGTCCAATAATCTTTGCTGCGTTGGCGATGATGACCAGTCAATCTACGGATGGCGCGGCGCTGAGGTTGGGAACATTTTAAAATTCGAAAAAGATTTTCCAGGTGCTACGGTCATTCGCTTAGAGCAAAATTATCGTTCAACCTCTCATATCTTAGGGGCTGCAAGCGGCCTAATTGCCCATAACCAGGGACGCCTTGGCAAAACCCTTTGGACCAATGATAAAAGTGAAGGCGAGCCTGTTTTAATCCGCGGAACCTGGGATTCGATGGATGAAGCGAGATTCATTGGCGATGAAATTGAAACGCTGCAACGTCAAGGAGAGTCCTTGGGGCAAATGGCTGTTTTGGTTCGTGCTGGTTTTCAAACCCGTGAATTTGAAGAACGCTTTTTAAAACTCGGCATTCCTTACCGCGTTGTCGGCGGCCCCAGGTTTTATGAACGCATGGAAATCAGAGATGCGTTGGCTTATTTGAGGCTCTTGGTGCAACCGGATGATGGTCTTGCCTTTGAGCGGATTATTAACGTTCCCAAACGCGGCATTGGTAACACAACTGTACAAGCCATTCATATTTTGGCGCGTGAGCAGGGGATTTCGCTCTCCAGAGCTGCACGGTATTACGCAGAAACCTCTGAAAAGGGCGCTGCCAGAATTGCGCTGCGTCGATTTTTTGAGGACATGGATCGTTGGCGGTCTTTGTTAGATAAGGAACCCCACGTTGAGATTGCCAAGATTGTTTTGGATGAATCGGGTTACACAACCATGTGGCGCGAGGATAAATCAGCGGATGCCCCCGGCAGGCTTGAGAACTTAAAGGAATTTGTAAGAGCCTTAGAAGAATTTGAATATATCCAAGGCTTTTTAGAACATGTGAGTTTGGTTATGGATAACAATCAACATGCGGAACGAGAGGTTGTTAGCTTAATGACCCTTCATTCAGCTAAGGGATTAGAATTTAACATTGCGTTCCTTGCTGGCTGGGAAGAGGGGCTGTTTCCTCACCCGCGCACTCTTCAAGACAGCGGCGAGTCTGGCCTTGAGGAAGAAAGACGCCTGGGCTACGTTGGCATTAGCCGTGCCCGCAAAAAGGCCATTATCACATATTGTTTCCAACGCCGCATGCATCAAGGCTGGCAAACTGCAATTCCATCCAGGTTTGTAAAAGAGATCCCCTTAGCACATTCGGTTCACATTAACGCCAATGGCGGCGAAGTTTCGGCGCCTCCGGTTTCTTTACATCGTAAGACTGTTGTTGATTTTAGAAATTCAAAACCTTCCTTTTTAGACAAAACGATCACCTTGCATTCTTTTCAAATTGGCGATCGGGTTTTTCATCAAAAGTTTGGATACGGCGAGGTTATGGAGATGGAAGGTGATAGACTGGATATTGAATTCGATGATGCAGGTTCTAAAAAAATCATCGCTGAATTTGTTTCAAAGGCGTAAATCATGAAGGGTCTACTTTGGTCTGTTGGTATTCGTATTCATCATTGTGGCATCTATGCTGCGGTTCAGCTGTTAGAAAATATGGACATGCAGGCCATCAGCTGGTGCGAATGCGATGATGCATTGCCATCCTTAGATATTGATGATCAGGGTTTTCCAATTGCCAGTGAATTTTTCCTGCAAGGGTATAGCAAGGTACGTCCCTTAGATAAAGATATTCAAACGAAGCTTGAAACCTTAGCTGCTCTTTTGGAAATCCCTGTCCCTGTTTTTACCATCGAGGAAGTTGATAATGCCGATTGGCTTTCAGTTTGCTATCAACAGCTAGAGCCCCGTCAATTAGGGCGCTATTATGTTTATGGCAGTCATAATCCTGATCCAACTGATCCTAATCTGATTTCGCTTAAAATTGATGCAGCAACTGCCTTTGGCAGCGGCGAGCATCCAACAACCAGTGGGTGCTTATTAGCACTAGATGGACTTGCAAATGACCATCAATTTTCCAAAATGCTTGATATGGGTTGCGGTTCTGGGATTTTAGCAATCGCTATGGCGAAAACGTGGCCTATGGGGAAGGTTTTAGGGGTGGACAATGACCCTGAATCAGTGCGGGTTACTCAGCAGAATGCGATTTTAAATGGCTGCGAGAGCAATCTTGAAGCGCTTGTTAGCGAAGGTTTTGCGGACTTAAAGGTA
>JAIEMR010000185.1 GCA_019751935.1 Alphaproteobacteria bacterium | reverse complement strand
TTCTAAAGAAAGTAATTTATCTCTTCCCTCCTTTGAAGGGTTGGGGCGAGCATTACCTTATCAGGAAGTCTTGATTGGAGCCTTTAGAGTCCTTGCCAATGAAGGTGGAAAAAGCGAAGAGGGGGAAAATCTAGAAACTCCTTCTCTTCGAGCGAATCTTGATGGCATCCCAGCTTATTTTGTAAGGCAGATCAAAGGACCTCAGTTTGTGGGGCAAGTTTTTGAAATTACCAATTCGTCTTCTGAACTGATTACGGTTCAAGAAAAGCAATTCTTTCAAACCCATGACTTGGCCTTAGCGCTAACCAAGACCTCCCTTGCACCTCAAGAAATAGCCAAACTTTATGTGATTCGAAAGGGCTAGTCTATGATCTCCTCCTTTTCTTTTCCCTATGCTTCCGCTCTTAAAAGAAAGCAGAGGCTTTTACTCGGTACTCTTGTTGCAGGGTTAACGATTGTAATGGTGAGTGTATTGGTTGTTCTTTTAAGAGAAGATACGTCACCTTTAGAAAAGAGCTCTGAAAAGAAAACAGAAATCACGTCAGGGTCTAAGCGCATTAAACCTCAAGAGGTTTGGGTACAACGTTTAGAATCCCAAACAGAACTGTCCTTAAAGCGCATTGAAGCTTTAGAAAAAATGCTAGAGCAGCTTTTAAACCTGAATAGCCAAAAACCTTTAGAGGCAAAAGGCGATGAGGGCTTAAAAACAAAGAATCAAGAAGGTGGGGATATTGGAGAGCTGCGTCAACACCTTGCTTCCGCACTCCAATCCTCTGCACACGAAGAGAAAAAAGGGAGAAATGAAGCAGCTTTACCGCCATCTCCTCAAAACGACATTTCTATGAATCCAGCTCCATCAGATCCCAATTTAAAATTGATCAATTATGGCTCTGCCGGAGGGAATCTTCACACAACAGAAAATCCTTCTTTTCATCAATGGGGGGCCATTCAGCCCGTTAAAGTGTCAGGCCTTCAAAAAATAAGTTTGAAGCTAAATAACATTAAATCCAACTCAATTAAGAAAACCCAAGATAATACGATTCCAGCGGGAGCTTTTGCTAAAGCGGTCCTTTTAGGCGGCGTTGATGCCAGTACGAGTATTAGTTCTTCATCCGATCCAAGGCCTGTTTTGTTAAGAGTCATGGACACTGGAACCTTGCCTAGAAAATTCAAATCTGATCTTAAAGATTGCCATGTTTTAGCGTCAAGCTATGGCGATATTTCCAGTGAACGAGTTTTTATGCGCCTTGAAAAGCTGACCTGCACAGAACGTAAAACTGGAGAGATTTCTGAAACAATAGTGTCTGGGTATGTAGCCGGAGAAGACGGCAGAGCTGGTGTTAGGGGAGTTCTTGCTGATAGAGCCGGAGAGATGATGAGAAACTCTCTTGTTGGCGGATTCTTTAGTGGGATGGCCAAGTTTATAACCCAAGCTCAAAACCCGATGACTTTTACGCCTGTAGCTCCTTTTGGTCAAACCAATCCTTTATCTCACGAACAAATGCTCAAAGCTGGCGCAGGGCAAGGAACAGGCTCTGCCTTAGAACGTTATGCTGATTTTTACATCAAACGCGCAGAACAGATGCAGCCGGTTTTACAAGTGGCAGCCGGAAGAGAGGTCAATATTGTCTTTACTGAAGGAACGGCTTTTGGTGAAACCTCTTATAAAAATGCTTATAGCAAAGTCAGAGACCGTAAACGCCAGGAAACGGTGAGAGATCTCTCCCATAGCAATACATCCTCCGAAGAAGTTGCTCATTCCAATATGCAGGATTGGATTCCAAGTCAACATGAAATGAAGAATTAGAAAGGAAATTTTAGATGAAAAAACGAATCATAATCCCCAGTCTTTTTCTCTTCCTCTCAGCTTGTACCAGCAACAATGAGCTGTTTGATTGTCAGGCTGGAAAAGGAATGGGCTGTAAATCGATTAGTGAAGTCCACCGGATGGTGGATCAAGGATATTTTGGTAGGTCAAGCGATGAAGAGTCTTCTCCTCTGAAAGCTTTAGCGCCGATTGCCATGATCCCTGAAGAAAGCATCCAAACCTCAGCAGGAGGAATAGAGCGTATCCCTGAGCAAAACTTACGTCTTTGGATAGCGCCTTTTCAAGATGAAGCTGGCAACTTTCATGAAGAATCGGTGATTCACACCGTTGTTCAGCAAGGCCGCTGGAAATTACAGAGTTACGCGTAACAAGGTTAGGGATAAATCTTTAAAGGAGAACGATCATGTTAGCAGCATTAGGGGAAAAGGTTCTAGGTCTCTTTCAAGAGCGGCAAAATTATGGAGTTCAAGGGCAGTCTTTACATAAATCTTCTCTGCAGCAGTTTTTTAAACATCATCGTTTAGAAGAGTTATTGCCTTATGAAAGCTTTGAACCGAGCCAGGGACTTTTTTATAATCGCACGTCTTTGGGGTTTGTTTTAGAAACCGTGCCGCTTGTTGGCTGTACAGAAGACATGCAACGAGAGGTGAGTGGGCTTTTTCAGCACACCCTTCCTGAAGGTTCTAACTTACAAGTCATGCTGTGGGCCGATCCTCATATTGGTTCTATCTTAGAGAGATGGGAAGCGCCAAGACAATCAAAGCAAGAAACCTTATCTCTTTTGGCTAAAAAGCGAACAGAGTTTTTAAAAGATCAGGTTTATAACAGTCAAAATTTTCCTTTCACCCTTCGTAACTTTCGCTGCATCTTAGCCTTTTCACAAAAAGGACAGACCAAGAATCCTGTAGAAATTGAAAAGATCCTAAACCTAAAAGAGCAGATCATGACAACCTTTAAGCTTTTGGGTCTTCCTGTGTGGGCCTGGGAAGCGGATGCGCTTTTAAGGTTTATGGATAGCTGGATGAATTTGAATCCAAATTCTGATGATCTGAAACCAAGCTCTCTAACTTGGAATCCTTATGATTCGCTATCCTCACAAATTCCAAGCTCTGAGACAGCATATCAAATTAACGAAAATGGCATTCTTTTTAATGAAGGAGAGATGACCACAAGGACCTATTCTGTTAGAAGGTATCCTTTCCAGTGGTCTCTTCATGCCATGAATGAACTGATTGGTGATCCGCTTCGAGATGCCCTGCGGTTACCTTGTCCCTTTCTCATTCATTACGGCGTTCATGTTCCCAAACAAGAGTCTTTAAAAACAAAGCTGTTGAGCAAAGCCTCTTATGTTGAACGGCAAGCCAATTCTCCTATTGGTAAACACATACCCGTTCTCGTTGCAGAAGCTGAAGAACTTGGTTTTGCCAGAATTCAACTTTCCAAGGGCGAGCGGATCGTAAGGTCTAATCTTTCGATTATGCTGCAAGCCTCCAAACATTCTATCAGCCAAGCTGAACAAATTCTCTTAAGTCTTTTCAGGTCTAAAGAATGGGAACTGCAGGCAGATCAATATATTCAGCTTCAAGCCTTTTTAAGTCATCTGCCCATGAATTGGGGTGAAGGGATGGTTGAAGATCTTTCCTATACTCAGCGCCTTAAAACCACTCTTTCTACAGAATCAGCAAATCTCTTACCCATTCAAGCCGAATGGAATGGCACAAACTCTCCTGGAATGCTTCTGGCAGGAAGAAGAGGGCAGCTGTTTACTTGGTCACCCTTTGATAATGATGCCGGCAATTATAACGTGTGTGTGGTGGGAAGATCAGGTTCCGGAAAATCCGTCTTTATGCAAGAACTGATGACCTCAACATTGGGTATGGGAGGACGGGTTTTTGTTCTGGATGTGGGTAGAAGCTTTGAAAAAACTTGTCATCTTTTAGAAGGTCAGTTTATTGAATTTAAACCCAAAATGCCTCTTTGCATCAATCCCTTTACAACGATTCCAGTGGATGATGAGGAAAGCGCCTCTGATGCCCTTGCGATGTTGAAATCGGTCTTAAGTTTAATGGCAGCGCCTTCTAAAGGGACTGATGATATGGAAAGCGCTTTGATTGAACAAGCTCTGTTTGCAGTTTGGCAAGACCATAAAAATCTAGCCACGGTTACTCACATCGCCACTTGGCTCTTAAACCATCCTGAAAAGAAAGCAAAAGATCTTGGCACCATGCTGTTTCCTTATACCAAAGAGGGTATCTATGGCCGGTTTTTTAACGGCGCGGCTAATGTGAATTTCGATAATGACTTGGTGGTGGTTGAGCTTGAAGAACTGAAAGAACGTAAAGACCTTCAATCAGTTGTTGTGCAAATGGTGATTGTCCATATTACCAATCAAATGTTTTTAGGGGACCGGAAAACCCCTTTCAATATTGTATTTGATGAAGCTTGGGACATGTTAAGAGGCAATCAAAGCGGCGTGTTTGTTGAAACCTTAGCCAGACGTCTTCGAAAGTATAACGGATCGCTTGTGGTAGGCACGCAAAGCGTGAATGACTTTTATGCTTCAACAGGAGCACTCGCTGCTTTTGAAAACAGTGATTGGATGTGTCTTCTTTCCCAAAAGAAAGAATCGATCGAACAGCTCAAAAAAACCAATCGCATTTCCATGAATGGACATATGGAATCGCAACTTTCCTCCGTTAAGACCAAACACGGCGAGTATGCCGAAGTGATGATTTATGGACCCCATGGATATGCAATCGGTCGTCTTCTCCTGGATCCCTTTTCACAGATTCTCTATTCAACCAAAGCGGATGAATATTCCGCTGTTAAATCTTTGGAAGCTGAGGGGGTGAATCTTGTAGATGCGATTCACCATATTGCCGAACAGAGAAAAAGGAGTCTTTAGATGAAACCTTTCCATTTTTTGATTTTGACGGGTTTGGTTTGTTGCACGCTTTTACTTTTTGCCCTGAAAGACTTTAAGAGGTCCAAGATTGTGTCTGTCGATATGAATTTATTAGTCAGAGAAAGAGCAGAAAGTCTAGCAGAACAAAACTTAAACCAAGAGCCTTTAACAGGGGAATCTTTAACCCAAGAATCTTTAACAAATGCTATTCAACAATCAATGGAAACGTTGAATCAAGACTTAAACGATTTTGCAAAAGACAAAAAATTTATTGTGATGTCTTCCCACGCTCTTAAAGGCGGCGCTGAAGATGTGACAGAAGAGTTTAAAGCTTACATCTCGCATAAAAAAGGAGATAAAGCATGATCTCTCTTAGACAATTAAAAGAAGTGTGGACAAGAAAGTATATACCTAAGCCAACTGAAAATCTGGATTTTGATAAATTAAAGGTTCCTTTGCCTTTACGCTTTTCTCGGTCCCCCGGATCTCGAAAATCGAGTTGGCTTGGGTATATTTATCAAATTTGTCTTCTTGGATTTGGACTTGTTGTTATCTTTGAAGGAATCACTCGTACAACTGGTTTAGCGCTGAATCAATCCGATTCCTTGCCGCAAAAAGTATTCTTAATTTTAAAAGGAAGAGATTTGAGCCGAGGGCATTATCTCTCCTTTAAAAACGCTTGGTTCAAGGCGCCTTTAATCAAAGAAGTTATAGGAATCGAAGGAGACAAAATCATCATCGATGAACAGGGGGAGATTTGGATCGCGCGTAAAGTGGGTAAGCCTCTCTCTCACTCTAAAGACGGTAAGTTCCTTCATTCCATAACTCCTGGA
>JAIEMR010000191.1 GCA_019751935.1 Alphaproteobacteria bacterium | reverse complement strand
CTGTCCTTGGATGTTGCTTGGAACCAGTTGCTATCAAGTCGTCAGAATACCACAAAAGGGCACTTTAACCAATTTGGCAATACGTTCCAAATCTGTGGCAATAACTTTGATAGCTATAGCATAGACTATGCTCTCACTGTTTTAACCTGTTTTAGCAAAGGCTTAAAGGGGTATTTCGAATTGGGAGGAGAATCCTGGCAACATGCAAACACTTTTGATGTTCTTGCTGGAATTGAATTTTCTTGGTAATGATTCGATTTCTTGTTGAGGTCGAGCGTGTTTTTTTAAATCTCTTAGTTGCATCTAGAAATATCTATCCCATAAAATCCCAAGAATAGGAAATTATAAATTGAATAAAAACCTCATGGGTAGGTAAAAGTGAAAAAACTGAGGTTGTTTATGTCTTCTTTCTTGTCAAAATCCCTTATAGGCTCTTTAGTGTGTTTTACAGCCAGCTCTTTTGCTGAAGAAGATTGCTTCAGTGGTAGTAAGCATTATCGCATGGCAGTAAGACACATCGAAAGCGGAGGAGTAGGATATAACCAAGGCTATACAACTCTTGAAGCTTTTTTAGCTCCAGATCCGAGTCGATTTTCGATTATGCCGTTTGTTGATTTTCGTGGACATGTTTTTGATGATGGAAAATTCGCTGCTAATGCTGGATTGGGTATTAGGGCTCTTGCAGATTGCAGAGTCTATGGAGCTAATATCTATTACGATTATCGCAATACTAGGCACCAGCATTATAACCAAATAGGTTTGGGGTTTGAAACATTAGGAGTTAGATGGGATTTTAGAGCCAATGGCTATCTGCCCGTTGGATCTAAAACAAGTTCTGCTTATGATTCTAATACAACTTCTGTTTCAGCTTTTGGGGGCTTTCAAGGCAATCATGCACTTATCAGACAAACTTTTACCGTACAAGAAAAAGTGCAGTACTCCATGTCGGGGGTCAATACAGAAGCTGCTTTTCATATTTTGAAAAATGAAAATATTGATCTTTATGCAGCAGCAGGCCCTTACTACTATAATTATAGTTCTAAGCAAGCAATTGGAGGGCAAGCTCGGTTGGGAGCCCGAATCTATGAATATTTCTCTGTTGAAGCCATTAACTCTTATGACAGCCGTTTTCATGAAAACATCCAGGGTAGTATAGGAATTAATGTGCCTTTTGGGCCAAGGCCTAAAATTTCTAAAAGTAAGAAATTTGAAAAGTGTTCCTCTTCTACTCTTTTAGCGCAAAGACTTGTTCAAGATGTACAAAGACAAGAAATCATTGTCGTAGATAAGCTGCGTAAAACAAAAATATCTGAAGTCGTTTCTCCCGCGGTAAATCCTTTGACGGGCAGTCCTTTTTTCTTTGTTTTTGCCAATAATACAAGTAGCTCAACTGGCACCTATGAAAGTCCTTTTCCAACCTTTGCATTAGTAGAAGAACATTCAAGTCCAGGGGACATTCTTTACGTGTTTAGTGGAAATGGAACAACGCGGGGAATGGATTCAGGCATCACTTTAAAAGAGGACCAGAAGTTATGGGGTTCTGGTATTAGTCACTCGCTCCTAACTTCCATAGGAACGATTAATATTCCGGCAGAAAGCAGCTCCTATCCGATCATTACCAATACCAATGTTGATACAGAGGGCAATGCAATTACTTTGGCCGGCAATAATTCTATAAGTGGTATTGCCATTTCTTCTGCATATAATGATGCCATTTTTGGAGCTGATCCTCAAAGCTTAGAAGTCTCTTTTTGTAAGATCGAGAACACTACGACGTATGCGATCCAAGCTATATTTTCTGGCGATGCTTCCATAGTTTTAACGAACAATCAGTTTTTGAATAACACTAACGGAGTGATTTTGACGCTTAACGGCACGTCTACTGTTATCAGTTCGGATAATACATTTGAAGGGCAAACTTCTGTCTCTAGTATACCTTTGGAGATCTCATCTATTGGCAATTCTTTTATTGCACGCGTAGAAAATAACGTCTTTGACAACAACGTAATCGGGGCGATTAAGTTTGACTTCACGGATGTTGTCGATGCGGATATCAACGTGTATAACAATACGGTTACAAATAGTGGCTCGGGAAGTGCAGAAGCTTTAGGGTCAAGTGTGGTTATCTTTTCAACCGGAACGACCGATCATTGTTCGATGCAGGTAATGGAAAATACGTTTTCGGGAAATGGGGCGAACTCTCTTTACTTTCATACCGATGGCCAAATTACAACTCTTGAAGTTACAGCAACGGCAAATACCATGTCTGATAATATAGGCTCTGCTATAGTTTTAGCAACGCCAGTCGACAACTTGACGTTTGTAGCAACGGACAATACGATCGCTGGCCTTTTGAATAATGCGATTGCTTTAATCAGCTCAGGAGTAACTTCTGTTGGAAATGTGAAAATTAACAACAATACTATTGTAGATGTTGGGAATTATTCAAGTGGAATATCTGTAAATCAAAATTTCTCGAGTCTTAATTTGGCTATATTAAATAATGAGATTAATGGATGTGAGGGGACGGGGATTATTAGTTATGCAAATCTTGGTATCGATTCTTTGATATTGAATGTTTCAGACAATACGATCAGCCATTGTGAAAACCTTTCCTCTAATGCTGCCTCAGGCCTTGATATAGAGCAGTTCTCAAATCTTATAGGTTCTGTTGCCAATAATACGCTTTCAGATAATTCAAGTTCTTCTATAGGCGTATTCCTTGGGTCTACCTTGCCGACTCCTATAGCTTGTCTAAGCCTTACAGGAAATAACAGCAGCGCTGATTATTTTCTTGCCAATCCAAGCGATGGACTTTTTCATTTAAGCCCGTTAGATCCAGCGGATGTAAACGTAGGCATAATTAATACTTCAGGAGAGATCTCCCCGGTCCAATCATGTCCTCCAAGTTCACCTTAAGCTCGCAATAATGAGGATCAAGAGTCATTTTATCTGTATTCCAGAGGAAGGAATCTACTGACACATAACCGCTAATCTGGGAATAATGTATAGGGAATCAAGCTCTTTGGTTAGTGCTTGCGTTGCGAGCTTTTGGCTCGATTTTTCTGTTTTGAAATTTTCTAAACATCTCAAAATTTATGATGTGAAATTCAGCTGAAAGTATGTATCCCCAAATGCGTTTAGAACAAAAAATTTGTTGTTGATAGTTACTTGCGGAGGGTGCCTTTATGGTTATGGGGGTGCAAATTTTGGAACATTCAACCTTTTGTTGGATCTGGTATAGGTTGTGATTTTCAACAAATGCATTCCTCAAACTCACGTATTGTTTTTAACCAAAAGTGGACTCATTTTTCTTGGCAAGCGATGGTAGGATTTGCCTTTCCAATCTTTCGCAATACAGAGATTACTTTAGAATACAAATTCCATCAGGGGGGCAGTCATTTCTGCAACAACTGCGTCGGAGTTGGGCTTGTGTATAAATTTGGCTTCTTAAAGTAAAGATCCGATTGGATGAATGAGAGCCTTGGAAAAGGCTCTCATAGAAAAAGATGAGCTTTTAAGGTAAGTTGATGGGGGTCCACCAGTTGCCTGAAATGACAATCCAGCTGAGCAATCGTATGGAATTAGAAAAATAGTTTCCCTCGCTTGTAGGGTAGTCGGCTGTGTAGGCCCATATGCGATTGAGCCAAATTTGATTTGTTGCGTTAATCATAGCGCTGACTCCAAAAGGTGTTGTAAAAGATAAATCATCATAAAATTCACCTTCTTCATCGGGCAAAAGCGTCCCATCAAGCTCATAGCCTGCGTTAATGTTATACGCTTGGTTACTAGCAGCATTACGGATCCAACTATTTAATGTTGTCAATTGGTTTAAAGCTCTCGTATCTCCGGATAAAATATAGTCCGTAGCAATACGCCAGGGGGTTCGGCAGGAATTCCAACTATAATCCCCATCTGTTTCCCTTTCTAAAAAATGATCTGCTGCGGGAATGTAGGAGCTGTTTTTAAATTCTACGAAATCAGGCAATAACCCAGTATTACTTGAAAAATTAGTATGCAGTTCATTGATGATTGAATAGATTTTGTCAATCACCGATAGCCATCTAGAATCTCCTGAAGCTGCTGCAAAACATCTTAAATGATTTAAGAGGAAATCAGACGGACGAGTGGCTTTGCCGAATTTTCGATCGTTATTTGTTACCCAGTCACCTAACTTAAGCGTGAATTTACTCAAATTAACATCTTTTGACAGTATGCTCGACATCATTGTGTTTGCGTAGGATAAGTAGTTTATGTTTCCACCACTTCCCCATTGTTTGTCAGCCAGAAGCAATGCGTAGGCGACATCGAGATCTCCATCTGTTGCTGAGTGATCTCCACCATCGGGAAAATAATCAATCGTCCCATCTTCATCCACTTGTTGCCAACCGATTAAAAAAGAGGGCGTGATATTGCTTGGAAAAGCGAGACAAAAGCGAAACAAACTATCAAAATTTGCTTGATCTCCCATATAGGCAGAAAGGATCATTCCATATCCTTGCCCCTCAGAGACTGCTACAGCATTTTCAGGATCTGATTCTCCATCTTCATTGTAAAAAACATACATTAGGTCCGGTGCATAGGGTACTGTTGCGAGATATTGTTGCTTCCATTCATTGTAAAACGTTTGAATTGTTGCATTCATCGCAGCTTGACTGACATCGTTAGGTTTTATAACCCCAGAAGTAGGATAGACATAACTATTGTTTGTAGAAACAGGAAATGGAAAATTTAGTGCTTGCAACCCCGTAAAGGTGCTAATTAATGGAAAAATAAAACAGACGAATTTATTCATATTACTCACTTTTGTTGAGTTATTGCTTAGAAACGTAAATTGAACATAAGGCTAGCTGTTTGTGTCCAATAATTTCCGCCATATTGACCATCATAGCGAACTGCAAAGCTTGACATCCCATTACAATCTGAGAAATCCAAACTAAAGGAAAGTTCCCCTAAATTACGTTCAAAACTCCACCCATCCACGCTAAATTCATGAGAGAGGCTTATTACTGTAACGTCTAGCATGCGACTTGTTAGAGGGGACTGGTTCACGTAACTTAAGGCTAAGTTTGGGGCAATTACCCAACCCCCACAAAGAAAACGGCGTGCGAATTCAATCCCTACCTGGGGTTGAATCAGCTGATCGTTGCGGCTGCTGACACGAAGATTTGAGCCACCTGCGCCAGTTTCACTGTAGGCTTGTTGGGCTAAATAGACGTAATCAACGCTAATAAAAGGAATAAGATCCATTTCGCAGAATAGTTTTTTGAAGATTGCTCCCGATTCAACGCCAGCTAATAGCTCTCCACCATTATGGTTGGACTTTGCGTTACGATTAGTTCTTCTAAGCGGGAAGTGACGTGTTGTATCATACTGACTAAACGCTCCTAGCAAGGAAGTGTTCACATACACCAAATGGTTATTCCAGTTTCCATAAAGTCCGCCATAGTAACTATTAATGTGGCTATTGCCTGCAGATTTTTCCCAGTTGAGATGGGAATTGGTATAGCTAAATGCGGCTCCCACAAGAAAATCATTGTAGCATTTGTCTGCTCCGAGTGTAAAACCTCCAGT
>JAIEMR010000195.1 GCA_019751935.1 Alphaproteobacteria bacterium | reverse complement strand
ACTTTTGTTCTTTGTTTTGTGCACAGTGTGGCACGAGTACGCTGCAGCAAGTGAGGGCATAGAAGCTGCAGCAAGCCTTAAGAAAACAGTTATTATTGGTGCTGGCTTAACGGGCCTTAGTGCATATAAAACTTTAAATGAATCTGGGATACCTGCTGATATTTATGAGGCGCGGGATCGTGCCGGTGGCCGCATTTTGACGCATACTTTTCCTGATGGCAAACGCAGTGAGCTTGGCGCTACATTTGTAGGTGGTGGTCACAAGGCTATGCAAAAACTATGTGCAGAATTAGGAGTAATTCTCCGGCCATTAGAGGGTTTCAGTTTACATATTATCGGAGATGATGGGGGTCCTTTAGGAAAAGATCAGCAAAAAGAAGTTCATGAACTCATAAGTGCTATATTTAACAAAAAATATCCACTCATAGAGAAAGAGGGAGAGAGCATAGGAAGCGTTATTAAAAGGGCTATAGGAAACAGCCCTGTAGCTTCTGCTTCTTATGGTGTTATAAGGTTGGTCTTTGCTGATGAAACAGGTTTGGATATTGAGCGCATTCCTGCAGAAATGATAGAACCCACATGGTCAGCAATTGCTAAAGAAGCTCCTTCTTTACTTGATAGAGCAGGAGAGAGTTTTACTGTTCAAGAAGGTACTAATGCTTTAGTGGATGCCTTAAAGAAAGGCATTTATATTCACTATAATCATATCTTAGAAAAAGTCTCGAGCGTTAACGGACAATATGAGCTTTCGTTTAAAAATGGAAAAGCTGTAATGGCCGATCGGGTGATTATTGCTGTTCCATTATCTGTTTTAAAAACAATTGAATTTCCCGAAAGTTTGGGTGGATTATCAAAAGGGTTTGAATCTGTTGGTGTTAGCATTCCATACGGTGGATTGCAAAGAGATGTTTTACCTGAAGATCCTAATCTTGATGATCCTTCTAAATCATTTTATGAGATTAATTTAAAGGATAACTATGTTGCTTGGCCCGGCGGAATTGGCACAAAAACAATAACTCGTTTAAGTAGTGATGATAAACCTATTGAACGCGTTATTGATCATCTGGATTGGAAACAAGATCAATTCTCACAAGGATGTTATTCAAATGATTTTGCATACCATGCTGTTAAAGAGTTATTTGCTAATGCTTCACCTCTTCCAGGTCTTGTTTTTGCAGGGGAATATTTAAGCCCAAATGAGGATTTTGTAGGATATATGGAAGGGGCGGTTCTTTCCGGTCAAGAGGCAGTCAGAAGGCTTATAGAGGCTCGAAGCTAACTTTACGTGGGAAAATTGGCCTTGATATTTTCAATACTTTCTCCCTCAATGAGCAGCGTCTTTTCACGAGACGTAGTGCCATTGACAAGCGAAATTTGGGATTTTGCTAATTTAAATTGCTTGGCTATTAACTCAATAATAGCTTGATTTGCCCGATTGTCTTCAGGTGGGGCAGTGACATAAACCTTTAAAGCATATCTTTTATGGCTATCCTCGATAATGTCTCCAAATCTGTTTTTGGCAGCTTTTGGAGTTGCCTTAATGAAAAGCTCAATGCCTTTACTGGTTTCCCTTAGAGGATAAATAATAGATGTATCGTTGAAAAGGTTAAGTTGGGGCATAAGTTCACTTTATATTGCATGGATTAGCAAAGATTAAAATACGAGACAATTTTTTTAAAATAGAAAGTGCTGAGTTAATATTTTTTTAACCAAATTCTTCATACAGTAGAATAACAGAGTTCTGTAAAAGATAGACAAAATGAAAATTTATATCCTTCTTCTTTTGCTTTCCCCAGCTTTGAATGCGATGGAAGGTAGCGCACAAGGCAGTAAAATAGATGAAACTCCTTCATCAATAAATACAGGGTTAGATATCCCAATTGATAGCTTTGATGGTTTTTTTGATTCCCCTGACTCACCTCCATCGCCCGAAAATGGTAAAATTATCACCGACGAATTAATATCTCCTCCTTCGAAAATGATGCGAATGGATAGTACACGTCTTAATAAAGACGCAGAAGAAAAATATCATCTATCTTATCCTGCTCTTTTTTATAAAAGTAATGAAGAAATATTAACGTCAAAAATAAAAAATTTTGGAAAGATTCTTCGTTGCGGTACAAATGTTGATATTGGAAGGGTGGGAAGGTTGCTATCCCAAATGCCTGCAGTTTTGCAAGAAGTCCAAAAAATTTTTGAAGTGATCCTAAAGAACTTGAAAGAAACATCTGAAGAATACATCAAACTTAACATATATAAAGAATTTGCCATGGATATAAAGCAGAGAGTAGATTCATTAGAACCTCACAGCGTTAATGAATTGCTAGCAGTTTTTGGCAACATCAATGCAAGCATTATTGAAGCTCAAAGCATTTTGTCACAGTTGATAAAAAAGCGCCTTGAAGCCCTTTTGCAAGAAGTGCAAACCAATAAAAACACCCCATCTCTTACAAGTAGTTTTTTTCACAAATCTCAGGATGTTCTTTCAGACCATGTAAGGCGTATCGAGAATGCAATAAAGGTACAAAATAAATTTTCAAATCTTCAAAAAGATATATTGTCTTTTTCAAATCTTTTGCAAGATTTTTTCCTTGAGGACCGAACAGAAGAAGGAAAAAAGACGTGTTCTGCTGACCAATTATTGGCAGCTTTGAAAGATAGCAAATAGTACGGTGGTATTTTAGAGCACTTTATCTTAGCTATGTGTTTAGGCTTTTCGAAACCAAATTGCCTTGCAATATAGTAAATCTTATATTCATGAGACTTACTATATTTTCATAATAAAATCTTTTTTATTTATGCGTGATCTGAAATATTGGCAATAATTTTATCTAATGTTGGATAATACTCAATAGTATAACTCCAGGCGTCCGTAACGCCTTCTGGACTCAGTGTAAGTTTTGCGATTTCTTCTTTAAATTTTGCAATTATTCCTTCATCTCCTTCCTTAATTTTTTTGAAAAGGCTGGCATCAATAAATAAGCGACCTTTTAAATAGCTCTTTTTGGAGGATTCTTGAATTTCACTTATAATTTCAGCGGCGTTATATCGTGGAGAGGGGGCTGCTTCTTCTGCGCTATCTGAGTCGCTGAGACTTTCATCTGTATGAGATATTATTCCTGGTTTAACGGGTGTTAAAGGTGATGTCACGGGTTTATCTTCATGATCAGGTACTACTATTAAAGTAGTTGAAGCACGGCACAATTGGCTAAACATGCAAAAGAAGATAATTACATAACCTAGTTTCATTATTATCATAGCATATCTCCATTTTTCTTTTATTTAATTTAATCTTTTTTATTATAAAGTCATTATTGGTATAATGTATTTTTTTTAAGGTGTTGCAATTAATCCTTTGAAAAATAAGTGACCAGCTTCTTGAATTAAGTTACTTCCATGAACGACACCTATTAATTGACAGTGAGTATGGCCAGCGGCTATTTCACATTTAAAAAATGGGGCACCACTCATACCTCCGGAACTGGTGCTGGAGCTTCTGCTTCTAATATAGCCTCTCCACCAGCAGGAACGTGATCTACAGCTGCTGCATTTTTTCTACTGCTTCTCCATCAGCTGGATAAGTTCCATCAATAAAAAGCATCAAAAGAAAAATAATTTTTAGGTAATTCATTCAGCAGCCTTTTAATTTTATTAATTAACGCTATTTTAGCGATGAAAATTTAAGAAGTTATAAAGAGGGACTTTTTAGCTAACGTCTATAATGATTCGCGCATCGTTGCCCAGCCATTTGAATCACTTGGACAATAACAATAAGAATCGCAACAATCAAAATGACTAAGACTGTATCATAGCGCTGGTATCCATAGCGAATGGCTAGATCTCCAAGTCCGCCACCGCCAACTGTTCCAGCCATAGCAGAATATCCCACAAGGTTAATCATGACTGTTGTGATTCCAGCAATCAGCGGTGCCATGCTTTCTGGTAAAAGGATTTTTCGAATAATCTCAAAGGGAGAGGCGCCCAAGGATATACCAACCTCAGTAAGGCCTTTGGGAACAGACTGCAGTGCATCTTCAACGCATCTTGCAATTAAAAGGGCCGCTGCAACACTTAAGGGAACAATGGCTGAGCCAGTACCAATCGAAGTCCCTATAAGATGTCTGGTAAAGGGAATCAAGAGCACTGTCAAAATAATATAAGGAATAGATCTGGCTCCATTAACGAAAAAACTCAATGGTTGATAAAGTTTTTTGCAAGGCTGGAGTCCCTGAGAGGAAGTATTATAAAGTACAACCCCTAAAGGAACACCTAATAAAATTCCAACCCCCGTTGACCCAAAAACCATCAAAAGTGTTTCATATAAAGCTTTGAAAAGCAGATCATTCATTGCCATCTGATATACCCCGCTTTTTCAACGCCAACTTGGTGGTCAGTTAGGTATTTTATAATTTTTTCAGTACTTTCAGCGTGGTGCTTTAATGAAACAACAAGATGACCAAAGGTTGCTTTGCCGATGTGATCTAGACTGCCTGAAATGATGTTGATCGGGATTTTCCATTCCTGAATAAGATTAGCAATCAGGGGTTTGGTTGAGGTTTGGCTGCCAAAAATGAGTTTTAGCACAACATCATCATTTTCCTTACCCTCCACCTGAAGCTGGTGCTCTAAGAAATCTGGCAAGTCATTCTTTAAAAGCTCTGAGAGAAGGGTTTGGGTTACGGTGTGCTGAGGGTTTGTAAAGACATTTTCAACAGCTCCATGTTCAACAATTTTGCCTTGATCAAGGACGCAAACATCTTGAGCTAATTCTTTTACAACGTTGATGTCATGGGTTACGAAAATAATTGTAATACCTAAACGTCTATTGAGGTCTTGTAACAACCTTAAGATCTCAAGGGTTGTATGAGGATCAAGAGCTGAGGTGAATTCATCACATAAAAGCAAAGTCGCGTCCACAACAAGTGCCCTGGCGATGGCAATACGCTGACGTTGACCTCCACTAAGTTGGCTGGGATAGGCGTTAAATTTTGAGGATAGTCCAACCAAGGTTAAGATATTTTCTACTTTTTTTTGTCGCTCAGTATCAGATAGCTTTAAAAGTTCTAAGGGAAGAGCGACATTTTCAAAAACGGTTCGGGTGCTTAAAAGATTAAAAGACTGAAAAACCACACCAATTTTCCGGCGAACGTCGCGTATTTTTTGACTAGAAAGATCGGTTAAATTCTGACCTTGGAAAAGTATTTTTCCTGTATCTGGTTTTTCAAGGCCATTTAAACACCTTAAAAGTGTACTTTTCCCGGCGCCACTTTTGCCAATAATGCCAAGAATTTTTCCTTTCGATATCTCAAAAGAAATATCGTTTAGTACTTTTTCAGGTCCATTTTGAGAAAAGGATTTACTAATGTTTTGAATAGCAAGATAAGGATTTGAGCTTGGCATTAGCAAACGCTTAGTAAAGATACGCTTTAGTATTTTAACAAATATCACAATCCTTTTAAAAAATCGATGGTTTCTAAAACATCTTTGCCATCTGCAAAATTTGATGTCTTTTTCAGGCCTGATAGTTATAAAGGGGGGAATGATTGTAAATTTCTTACACAAACAATGAGAAAGAAATGAT
>JAIEMR010000097.1 GCA_019751935.1 Alphaproteobacteria bacterium | reverse complement strand
TCTCTATTTTTTAAACTTCTTTTACATTGCTAGTGCAAAGATACTCACCAAAGTATTTTGAACAATAACAATGGGAGAGAAAAATGTTGAAATATCAAAAGATATTAAAATCAATCTTACTGATGACAGTTGTTAGTGGGGCGGTGTCTGGAGCGTTTGCGAGTGGTAGAGATGCCGTCCCTTTTGAACCAATTGTGGATGAAGAAAGGCTAGGACTTTTCACAAAATCCAAAGTACGAGGAACATATTTAAAGCATCAAGCTGCCACAAGTGAAGTGCAAGCTAGAATCCACGAAGCCAAACAATATTGGTTCGGGGTGAATGGCGAAGCATTAGAGTATAAGTTGAAGGAAGCAGCGAGAAACCTTGCAGAGTATAATAAAAGGCTTGAATCTGCTAAGCAACATCAAAAGAGCAAGATGACAGCAGAAGATAAATCTGCAAGGGCTACTGAGTTAAGCACAAGAAACTTAGAATTAGAACAGACGATTAAGGCGCTTCGAGGAATTCCGAAGAGAGCGGATGCTTTAGAAAAAGAACTTTCAGAGAGTGAAATAGAACTGGCTAATAATAAAGTTGAGATAGCTTCTTTAAACACAGCATTTGAAGATCTTTTTCCGCTTATTCAAAGTGCTACCGAAGAATTAGAAAGGCTGCAAAAAGAAAAATCAGTAGAAGCTCAGCTCGAAAGAGATAAGCTTCTGATGCTGCTCTACGCTAAGTTTAGAACAATTTATCATTTGCCGGTTGAAACAACATCACCAGAATTTTTAGACCGGCTTTGCAAAAGGTATCCGACTTCGAATTTGCATTTGTGTGAAAGCGGTACCATAATTAGCCCCTTAGATCATATAGTTAGGTTATTGCATGGAATCGGCGTTGATCGTGACCTGATCACAGATTTGTCAGCTCCACCTAGCAGCGGCCGATTTCACCCTCAATCTTTTATATACAAACTGATGATGGCGATAGAGGTTCCTGACCCGCGTTTTGTTACAGAGGACTTACCTGTCCCTTATTACAGAAGAACAACTGCAGGGGAATATATTGAAGAAACCGCTCCACCGACACAATTTTTGGACGCTTATGCTTTTATGGCAGATTATTTAGCTCGTGCTTTTGATCTGCGACTAAGAGAGGATGTTGCTACTCTTAGAACCATCGTAGAAGTACCTGATTTGACTGTTGAGGACGGAGAAAGATTAGGATTAAATGAAAACCCAGATAGGGTATTTTTAATCCCAGGAAATGAGGTGTGGAGACCCGCTGCTGTGGAATCATTGCGCAGTCTATGGAATTCAGGAGGTCGAAGCTCTCAAGATGCTTTCAATCAAATTCTAGCACGTTATGATGATTCTTTTAGGTTAAGCAGCCCCTTTTTAGAGGCGGCTATTCCGGCTAACCCCTTGGGAATAGCGTATCGTTTGCTGCAAGCCGCTGAAACAGATATTCGTTCATGGAATACCACAAACGTTCCTGTGCTTGATAAAGTACGAGCAGAAGGCAGAATTTCCGATATTGATTTTTCAAGTATCATACAAAGGATTATAGGACGGCATGTAAATTTATGTGTATTGCAGGCGATGGCTGACAGTGTGCGTACGCTTATTACTCCTGTAACTGTGGCTAATGGTTGGGGAAGCCCAGTCGGGTTGACATTACCGCCTAAAGTAGAGGAGGTGGTTGCGGTGAGAACGCCAGTTCCTATTTATCCTGATGCGTCAGAGTGCCCAAGGGTTCACGAAGCATTATGTCTTGGTGCAGACTATGATCAATCAACTGGCATAGTAACATACCCAAATGGCCATAGAGAACAGATTCCACCTAAGGCTTATGTCCCCGGTGGTGTGAATGAACCGGTAATGGGTGGGGATGGTACTCTAGGCGGTCACCCTAAATTCCCAGCTCATCCGACAAGATATGCAACTGAAATAGCAATACATGGTTGGACATATAATGCAGCAACTGGTGAATACAAAGATGCTTGGGGTAACGTACAAGACAGAGAATAAGCACTCTAATCAAATAATTAGAATGTGAATAAAAAACAAGCCTCCCCTTAAAAGGAGGCTTGTTTTTTATTCACACCATTAACCAAAAAATTATTTTAAATTTTATATTTCGTGTTAGCCTAATAGGTAAGAGTAGAGCAAGGCTAGAATAAAATGATTATGCATTTTTCGTCATGGCGAAAAGCCGTAGGCTTTGTGACCATCCAGAAAATACGCTGGATCACCACAGCTCCTGCGGAGCTTCGTGATGACGGCGATTGTTATTATTTTTCTATGCCCAAATTACTTGAAAATGTGAGTTATTTCTGGATTGCCACGTCACCCCAACATCCTTTGGGGCTCTCGCAATGACGTTTTCTGTCGTCATCGCGAGCGAAGCGTGGCGATCCAGTTTTTAAAACATGATCAGTATACAGTTATGAATTTGAACCTTTTAAAGGCAGTGTAGGGTGGCGGATTGTGGTCAAGTTTGCATATATTTGTATAGTATTGGGATTATTTGCAAAAGGAACTCTTGTTTATGCAAAAGATCCTTCTAGTGAAATTGCGCAAAAATCCTCAAAGATAACTCAAGAGGTTACCTTAAAGATTTTGGACAAAGAAACAGGAAAAACTCAAACCTTCAAAACACCATTATCAAAACCAGTGCGTTATAAATCCCTTATTGTACGTCCGCGCAGCTGCGTTAAGAAAAAAGCCGGTATGGCATATGAGGTTAAATGGTCTTTTATAGAGGCTTGGATTCAACCTTCATTAAACCATTTAACATCTAGTGAGAGTGAAAATAAACGAGAAATGATCCCCGTTCATCTTATTTTCTCATCATGGCTGAACAGTGCACTTCCTGGATTTTTCCACCCTAACTACGCCATTTTCATTCAAGATTGTAAAGACATTAGCTTGTCTTAGGGGGTTGATAGCCACTTTTAAAGAATATTAAATTTCTGAAGGGTAAAATATTTTAATAATCTCATGACTATTAAAATAAAAAGGCTTCTTTTGAGGCAGATTGACTTTCAAACAGCTGAAAGTAATTTCTGGCTGTTTGAAAGGAGTTCGCATACAATTAAAAGATATTAATAATTTGCCATTTAACGAACAGTTTTAAGAAATTGGATTACTTCTTTAACAGCATAAGGGGCACTATTAAGCTTTTCAATTAATTGGACTGAATTTTCATAACCTCGAAGTACATAGGTCATTCCTTCATTCATCCCTATCTTTTGGAGTAGAGGTCTTGACGTTCCACCGCTCTTCCTACCGAAAATATAGGCAGTAAATTGGCTACCATTTACATAAGCTTGACACCTCCTTATACTTAGCTCTTTTATATCAGCTTTTAAACCTGTTCCTTCCTTTGCTGCTATACAAGCGCTTTTGAAATAGGGCACACTAGCTAAATCACCTTCTTTAGGAAATGTATTTTCCTCAGGACTTACTATATCAGTTGGTGTTTTTCCAAGCATTGTATTAAGGGATGCAGGTATATTCCAGCTGCCTTTAGGAACTCCTAAAGAAGGAATTCCTTCAACAGCATGGGCATCCAAACGCAAAGGAGTCTTTGGGGTGCCGGGAGCTACGTTGAATCCATATTCAACATCTTCGCGCATTCCTACTTTTTGTAATAAATTCCCACCTTTATCAAAAATATAAACGACATATGGATCATAGGTTTCTTGTCTGCTGCATGCTAATCGTGCTTCTTCTTTCTTGTCATCTGGTAGTGTTGATGCTTTGTCACGAGCAATCGAACAATTAGTATAAAAATACGGTATAGCAGCTAGCTCGGGACTTTCTTTAGGAAAAAGGTGCGGATTCGCTCTAACTCCTTCGTATGTCTCCATCATAGCCTTACTCTCAGCCGCTGAAGGAAAAGGAGCAATACCGATATTACCAGTCGTTGCTGCCAAAGCATTACCACCTATTAATGCTGTCCCCAGCAGAATTGTGCAAATTAATTTTTTCATCATGATCTCCTTAATTCATAAAAATTTATCTATATCTTACATGTATAAAAATAGATAAAGCGAATTAAGGAATAGTTAAGATTAGTGATATTTTTTAAAAAATATCAATTTTTGATTTTTTATGATTTTTACAATATTGTTATCAGCGATAAAGAGAGAAATTCATGCCGCTTTCAAATACTCCAAAGCCAGCTTTTTACCATCCTCAACAGCGGGCTGATCGAATGGATCAACTTCTTGAAGCTCAGAGGCTGCAATGGTTTCTAAAATGAAATGCATCATTAACGCTCCCAGATTTGTGACATCCAGTTCCTTTATCTGAAGCTGCCTTAATGGAAGGCTTTGATTTCGCATGGTGTCAATAGTTGCACGTTGCTCTGCAATCATCAAGTCACCCATTTTCTTTCCGCCAAGTGTCATAATGGCTGGGTGTTCAAATCCAGAAAGTGAAAGAGCAGGAAGGGGAGGTTGATTCTCAAGGGTGATAAAGGTAAAAAATTTATCCTTAGGGCCGCCCAGATAAAGCTGAAGTTGTGAATGCTGATCAACAGTGCCAAGCGCGCGTACGGGCGTTGTTCCAGAAGCTATATTTCGTTTGTTTTTCTTACCTAAACTTTCAGCCCAAAGCTGACAGTACCAACTTGCAAAAAGCTGAAGGCGATCACAGTAAACAAACATAACGCTTTGATTTATGTTCTGCCTAGCAAAGACAGTTTGAATAGAAGCGCCAATTAAAGGGGCGCAGTTTTCAAGGGTTGAGGCCTTTAACATATCAACGGTTTCAATAGCGCCTTGTCTAAAAGCTCCGGCGTCCATACCTGCAATAAATGCGGGTAACATGCCAACAACAGTAAAGGCTGAGAAACGTCCACCAACATCGTTCGGGTGATCAAGGCAGGAAATGTCATATTTTTTTGCAACTTCCCGAATAGCATTATTTGAATTTTCGCTGACGATCAAAAACTGTTCTTTGATTTTGGTTTGATCCCATAATTGAATGCAGGTCAAGAGTTGTATTAAGGTCTCAGCTGTATTTCCTGATTTGGAAATGGCGATAATCCCAGTTTTTGTTTTATCAAGTTTTTCCAAGGTTTTTGAGAATGTGTAAGAATCTATGTTATCTAAAAAATGAAGTCTTGGGGCAATCGTTGTACGAAGCGCCGTAATGGCTTGGCCTGCGAGGCTTGATCCGCCTGTTCCTAAAATCACAACATCATCAAATTTTTTAAAAACTTTAGCTTTTGCCTCAATTTCAGTAAGGTCATCATTTAACCTTTTTATCAAAGGCAATGTATTTGGCAAATTCTTTAAGTGTGCCAAAGTTTTCTCAGCTTTTTCTCTAATGGGTGAGATTTTGTCATTAGCCAAATTGGTCATGTGCATTGCATCCATAAATTGAAAAGAAATCATAAGGTGTTTAGCTCTTAGTTTTAACTATGTGTAAAAGGCCCGTCGGGCAATCCATTAATGAATTGATGGACATAAGGGTTATCGGTCTTATCCATTTCTGGAACTGTTCCAGTCCAAATCAGTTTTCCTTTAAAGAGAAGACCAACCCGGTCAGCAATCTTGCGAAGGCTATTAATATCATGGGTAATTGAAATAGCACTGG
>JAIEMR010000081.1 GCA_019751935.1 Alphaproteobacteria bacterium | reverse complement strand
GTAAGTTATGCTTTAAAGGCTCTGGTTTTCCAATGCCTTTAAACGGATTTCTTAAACAATCTTTGATAATTTTATTAATTCTTTCTAGTTTTTTTCTGTCATTTTCTAGCCAATATTGATAATCTTCCCAAGATATACTTGAAAATATAATAGGCATTAAGATTTTAACTCAATAAGTTCATGCTCTTGTCCTTTTCCTTCTCTTAGTCTTGAAAGAGATTCTAGAATACGTTGAGCATTTTTAGGGTTACTTAGAATATAAGCGGTCTCTTCGAGGGAATTGTAGTCTTCTAGCGACATAATGACCATATTTCCTTGTTTTCGAGTGATAATTGTTGGTTCATGTCGATCTTTTGTCATGTCCATGATGTGTTTCATGTCTTTCCTTAGTTCAGAGAAGCTTACGGCCTGCATAGGTATTTTCCTTATTAAGTACGTTATATAGTACTTAATATTGTACAAAAAAATGGTCTCGTCAAGGTCAATATTAATTTTTTACGGAGGCCGCGCGAGACGATTTTTAAGTAGGGGTTATATCCAGAACGCCCCGACATCCAAGTACAATTCTTTAAATACCACCTTAGAAATTTTCAATTTTTTCAGGACATCTTTTATTAGTTTTGCTCACATATTTTTTTATGGGAATAGTGATAAGAGAGTAATCATTATGAAGAAATTGGATGGACGAATTTTAGTAAAGAAAGTTTGACGGTTTCATGAGGAGATTCCTCGAAAATCTCTAATTTTTCAGGATACTTTCGTTCACTTTGCTTCATATTTTTTGTGAGAAGTAGGGTAAGAAGGGTGGTGGTTATGAAAAAGCTAGTGAGCGGAAGCGAACAAAGGAGGTCCGCCGATTTTTAGAAGGCGCGCTGATACATTGCCTTCGGCAACGTGCGCTTGTCGCAAGCGACTCAGACTAAAATGCAGGCTAATAAAGAGTTTTTTGTCAGACGCGACCTCAAACGAAAACGCTGGGAGTGGTCGAGGCGTGAGGGAGAATTTGTCAGACGTAGAAATTTGAGTCAGGCCTCGAAAATCGCCAAGAGCGTTAGGAGAAAAATTTGAAGAATTTTCGACTACGCAATATGCTCGACTACGCAATATGCAAACTCAAAAAATGAGTTTGCGAAAAGGCAAAAAATATTTTTGCCTTCCTTCTCTCAAAAGGAAAAAGGAGTGGATTGTCATGAATTTAAGAATGGGATAACCTGAGCGTGACGCATAGGTGTAACCAGCACCTACACGCCACTAACCACGATCAACACAGAGGAGTCAATCATGGCTGATCATGATATACAAAATTCTCATCATCTCTTAAAGCGTTTAGAAGAAGACATGATTTTCTTGAGAGGACTTATGTCTCAAGCAGAGGTCATTGCTTCTAATTTACGAGGAACCTGGACCGCAGTCGACGTGACCTATGGTAACTGGAAAAGAGACCTCAAAGAAGACGATTTCAAAAAATAATCTTTTTAGAGGAAGGTTCAAGGATGAACCTTTTCATCCTTGAATCGATGGTGAGATAAGGCCGGAGTTGACGCGCATAGCGACAATGATATGAGTGAGAGTAGGCCCTGAGTGAGGCGTCAAATCGTTGGAATCCTCACACTGGGCCTTTTCTTTGTCTTAAAAATTTCAGGATGCCATTTTTCTTTGATAGCTGTTTGCAGCATGGCTTTTGGATTCTTCACATTATTTCTTTCAATCTGGAGATGTACTGCTCTTAAAGCGTTCTTAATCACGTCTTCTTCATTGTTCTTTAAAAACCGTTTAGCCATTCCCTTGCTAAATCCATACTCAATTAAAGATCCAATTAATGCCGCTTCAGAGCGATATTCTTTTTCTAAGGACTTATGTTTTTGAAATTCGGTGTTTTTATAACTAGAATTAGGCTTAATCGTGAATTTAATAGAAGTGAATTTACGAGATGTTTTTATTTCTTCATAATAAATGAAAAGATCAGTTTTATTATTAATTTCTCTTTTTGCTCTTTCTAAAACGTCTTTTTTAAAATCATTAAATTTCTTATATTTTCCTTCAATACCGCAATATCCCCTTAAATCAATTAACAATATTTCTCTATTTCCTATGTATTCATACTGTTTCAATACTTCATAAATTCTCATAGCATGTACACTTTTTAATCCCATAACATCGCCTAAGCTGATTTGAGTAAATCTGTCTTTTAGCTGTAACATATAAGGCTTCAAATAAGGGTGAAAGCTCAGTTTAATGATGCCTTGGCTCTCATAGTACTCTACTCCCCCTAGTAAGGCAGCTTTAGTAAATCCTCTCTTTTTTAATGACCGAATTGTGATAATCTTCTGCATGAGCTTATGTGTAATTGTGTCTAGTGCTTTGTAAAGATGATCTCCTTTTACATCAATTAATTTGGCAAACTCTTTGATTGGTAGTTCGTGTTCCTTAAAGTCTTCGTCCGTTTGCTTGACTTGGGAAGCGAGCCAACACATAAGTCTTTTCTCCTGTAAAGTCAGATGATATCTGGCTTCTATTAAATGGTTGTGTTGCACAATCAGTTCATTTTTTTTATCTTCTTTTTTCAGTTTTTTGTTATGTTTTGTCATTTGAAAATTACCTTATTAAGGAGTGTTTACTTATGAAATTTATGCACAGGCGGGAGATATAATCAACCCGTCTTTCACTTACAAAAACCCGTCTTTCACTTACAAAAACCCGTCTTTCACTTACAAAAACCCGCTTTTAACCTTAAAAAATCCTTATTTTCTGCGGGCTACAGAGCGCCTAAAATACTTAAATACTTTAAAAGTATTAAAAACAAGCAAAAGGAAAATTAAATGTTGCTCAGTTTTCTGTGGATAACTCCAGGCTTTAAAAAGTTCTCCCTATACTTTGGTACACCATCAGGTAGTTAAGGAAGAAGGACAGGTAGTTGTAAGGCCAAAACTGTGGAAAACTCTCAACTTCACGAAAAAACACCCCTAGTTCGCTCCGCTCACAAATTAAAAAGTTTCTGTAATTCCTCACTCGCTATGCCTGTCAAGAGCGCTCCGCTTTCGCTACGCGTCACTCCGTGATGGCCTTCGGCCCCTCATTGACAGACGCGAGAATCGGAATTCTTTGCTTACCAAGACGCAAATGGCGAGAAGAACGCCATTGCGTCTCTCTCAAACCAAAAAAGGAAAAGTGGTCTAGGTCGCATGCGACAAAGTGCCGTTGCCAGAGGCAATGTGTAAGCGCGCTTGGTAAGCTTTTAAAAAAATCTCATCAACAATCGAGGCTCTTTGGTGTAGAGAATATTAAATCATAAAATTATTTGTTTTTATAATGAAGGAAAAGTCATTTACAGGAAGAGGGGGGAACGGGGGTTAAATAAATATATTAAATATCAGAAAACTGATGGACAGTAAATTTACGACTTGACTTTACTGTGGATTAAAAGATAATTAGGATTAATCTACAAGACTTTGATTAAGTTTTTAAAATTAAAAATAAAAAGGCCAAATATGAAAAAGAAATTTTCCCGGGCATATAGACTTTTAGCGGTAGTCATTGTTAGCTTAAACCTATTCTATGCAATAAACGCTCCGTGTAATGCCGGGATGTATGAAGAAATTGATGAATACTGGACGACTATGAAAATGTGGGAAAGAAATGGGAACGCTTTCAGCCACAGCCAATTTGGCGAAGATGCGTGGCGTCCAAAATTATTGGGGACCAAAATTAAGAAAGGGATTTGTATTGGAGCAGTTCAGTTGTTGCCAACACCAGGACAAGAAAACAAAGAATGTGTTTTTTGTGGAAGTATAGCAGTAAAAGCAGAGTATACGGCTAGCGAAGAGACTGATCTAGTGAAAGAAAGAGAGGCAAGGTCAAAGATGCCGTGGCTCTGTCCATCAAGCGAAGCAGAGGAGTATATGCCGGGATTCATGTGGAATCAGCTCAGTAGAAAAGCTCAAACTTTCTTGGGATCTCATGCCCTGAATGGACGTGAAGATCTTCCCAACTGGCACACCCTCGCCGCAATAACAATCCATCGTGCCTGGAGATATGACGGTAGGGATGGAGATTATTGGGACAGCGAGGAATACCTTAATAACCCGTGGTGATGCCTCTCAATTCATTAGTTAAATGCTATACTTATTTAATTTTCTTATCGTATGAAATAGAGGTTTATCTTGTGATGCCTCAAAGGCCTAGCCTTCTTCTATGACATGATAATCGTAGCCATTACGCTTTTGAGTGTTAATCCACCTTTTAAGGGTTTGCTGAAACTTTTTCTGGGCGGTCTCTTTATCGGTAAACGTATACCGCTTTCCATTTCCTTTACGGCCTTCTCGTTCCCCTTGAGTTATGAGCAGCCATCCTCCAAATAAATCGCGAGTGAGATAAAGAGTGTACCTTCGATCAAGAGTTTTTGAGGGGTTTTTGGCTCTTAAACAACAGAAATTTGAAACCATTTTTGATCTCTTCCCTTCCTCTTTCGAGATCAAAAAGTGCTCTGCAAAAACGCCCTGACCAAAAGCAGCTAAGTCTTTTTTTGAAAGGATATCATAGACAATTCTCAAAAAATCACGAGCAAAATCCACCTCGCTAAGACCAATTTTTCAGCTGCTTTCTCTCCCTCCTCTTCACGCCCGTGGCCGTCAAGCACAAGCACGATTCGCAATCGTGCATAAGTGCGCATCCTCTGGATGAAGCCCTATGGATGTTTTTCAATAGAATCCCTTTTGTCAAATCCATCATCTTAAAACCCACTAGGAGCGTGCTGCAGAGGCGATAAAAATTTTCAGGGATGGATTCTAGTGAAAGATGTTTCCACCTCTAAAAAACGATATTTCGAGGTTTTAGAGGCATTCAGAATTTTGTGTTAATGCTGTTCTCTATGATCTTCAAAAGAGACAACGA
This sequence comes from Alphaproteobacteria bacterium, assembly GCA_019751935.1. Taxonomy (GTDB): domain Bacteria; phylum Pseudomonadota; class Alphaproteobacteria; order Paracaedibacterales; family CAIULA01; genus CAIULA01. The sequence continues at coordinate 818 of JAIEMR010000081.1, read as the reverse complement.
GACGCTTGCCGAGAATAGCCGCCGTTTTTTCTAGCTGCCTTAGAGTTGTCCAATGATGCAAGTCTTCCATGTTAGAAACAACTGGCCATGAGGTACCAAGAGAGCGAGCAATGTCAGCTATTTTCCTTCCTTTTCGACTAAAACGAACGAGCAAAGCTGCTTGGACTCGAGAGGAGGGGTAAATCATCGGAGGCATTTCGGTCTGAGAAGGGAAGGGAATAGGCATGCCTTCTTCAGCTCTTCCTTCCAAAGTTAGGGTTAAAGCCTCAGAAGCATTGAATAGAGCCTCTTCCTCTGTTTCTCCTTCTGTGAAGGCTTCTGGAAAGTCAGGAAAAATCACAAGATGTTTCTCATCTGTGCCCTTTTCGATTTTACACGGATACCAAATTTTCATGAGAGTTTGACTCCTGTTTGACGTTCAATAGCAGCCAAGAGACCTTTTCCTAAATCTCTGTGTCCATGAACAGGGACGGTTACTCTTAGAGAATTTTTCCCCAAACGATAGTGGCTTCCTTGAGATCTCAAAATTGTCCATCCGTCTTTTTGGAGGATTTTTATAACTTTTTTCCCGCTCATTATATTATTATAAAAGATATATTAAAATTAATATATTTTAAAAAATATAATTTGTCAAACAATTTTGCTGAGGATACGATAATTTCCCCTGCTGAGCGGATCGTTATTTACGAATAAACGGTCGCGCATAAAACCGGGTTAATAGTGGTTTCTACAGGATATAATAGAGATGTTACCGGAACTGTATTCATAGATAAGCCTATGTTCATCATCAATTCTTCTTGACCAACATCCTTGTAAGT
>JAIEMR010000118.1 GCA_019751935.1 Alphaproteobacteria bacterium | reverse complement strand
TGTTGGAGAAATGGTTGTTTATGAGGCACTGGCAAAGCCGACAAATGTAGAGGATCAAATAAGAGAAAGAAATCTTAATCTTGCTTATGAGACGCGATTACCGTCCTCACCTCAATCCATTCATTTAGATACCGTCAATTCGTTAATTCGAAAAAGTGTATTAGAGCTTTGGAGGAAGGATTTCGAATCTAAGAATGCCCCGTTTCCTCTGACAGACCCTACCTTAGATAGAGGGGCGCCATTGGATCAATATCTTAAGTCCAAGTTTCCATCGTCAATAAGTGCAAAATCTCCAGAAGTGCTTGTGGAGCCAGTTCCTACCCTTTTAAATTTATATGCAAATATGGTAATCGATCTTTCTCCGCCAAATTCACTTAAACTAAATATTTTCCCTAATGATGCACTTATTAAGGAGCTTATTCAAACGAATCGCTTAAGAGAATCATTAACAAGCATCGTTGTTTCAAACGGCGGTCTTTTAACTGATGATGGAGTTAGACCCTTGATTCCTTATGTAGATACAGTTAAGGAATTTACTTTGCATAAGGCTGAAATGAGCGGGGAGACTTTTGGCAAAATATTACAGCGATTAGCTCACAACAGTAACCTTAGAAAACTTTCTTTATATGGCTGCAAAATTACATCCCCTTTTCCCTCAGCCTTACCTGCCCTTCCAACGGGATGGAAAATCACAGACTTTAACCTTGGCGATGTTGATGGGCTCTCACCAGAGGTGATTGAGTGGCTTGTGACATATTTTGCGCAAAAAACGACAAACATTGGGGATTGGAAAAAGATCATTTTCCCTCATATGACAGTCCAGCAGCTGCAAGAACGCATTGCATCAAAGACAAAATAATTTTAAAGAGAGATTGTGAGATGAAAATAAGTAAAACAAAAATAGTCACCTGTGTTACGTGTGCCTTTTTTCTAAGCACGTCGATGGTATTTGCGAGTACAATGGTAGAGCCAATGCCAGTGCTGCCAGCAGCTGCAGCGCCTAAGCCGGTCGTGTTAGAAAGCTTATTTGATCGTGAAATGTATGTTGATACTCCTGAGTTTAAATCGGCAATAGTAGCAATCAGGAGCAAACCTGTTTATTTCCTGGTTCCAAAGGATCGAGGAACATATAGCCATTTCATAAGACAGCTGGATGGAATTGTAGAATCTATTACAAAGAATACTCCCATGACCTTAAAAGAAGGGTGGAGTATAACTCGCCAGTACGTGGACATTTTGCTAAACCAGATGTCAGCAGGTGATGATGTAGTTTGGGCAGATGATATACAACAAAAGGAAATTATTGATCGTCTATTAAATATCAATGCAATTCGGCCCAGACAATCAGCTATTCCGGTATTGCAGAAAGCAGTTCAAGATAGCCATTTACTCTTTGATGAAGAAAGCGAAGAAGCTCGCATGAAAGCCCTTGCTGAGACAATAGAATGGGTTCCAGATGTATTGCATATAGCTGAGCGTGTTATTGATTTGATTTCAAAATTTTCTCTTTTGGGGTTGGAAAGACATAGCGCTAAAATTTCTTATGGGCTTATAAACAACGGCAACATATTAAAAACAGATTATCTGTGGAATCAGGAATTTTTAGTCTTATTAGGTAATATGGCTAATTATCCGTCTAGTTATTTGAAGCCAGCTCTCGGTTTTGTAACTGACAAGATTCGGGAGTCTGGTTTAGATATTTCTGCGATCCAAGCAGGTGCTTCAAAATCTGGGGTAGAGCCAGAAATAATAGACCATCTTAGTAGAATCCATGATACGGCGAGCAGAAAAATAATAGAAGACCTGCAGTTCCGCGCTTTAACTAAGGTATTTGTATCTGAAGGAGAGGATTTTGCAGATTGGAGTCGGAGTATTCGAGAAAAAGATCATGAACTTTCATCTAAGTTACGGGATTTTGGACAATTTTATTTTAAGTCAAATTGTCCGAATAAATTTATTGAAACCGAAGCTGGTGCAAGAATTTTTGAAAAATTGAGCAAATGGCGAACAAATACAACTCAATTTAAAGCAGCGATGGATTTTTTAGAGATAATGGATCCAAAGGCCTATAGGGATGTAATGGTTGTTGGAGGACTTAAGCGTAGAGCAGATGTAAGCCGTGAAGCTTATTTAGATGAATTAACCCAAAAAGGCCCTCAACTTTTAGAAGGTACCAATTGGTATGAGGCCAACAATTTCAATCCAGCTGTAAAAGTTGATGTATCAGACACCGCTCCTCTTCCCTTTGATATTGCTATCATCGACTATGCTAAGGAAAAAGAAGAAGGAAAATTGTGGAGTGCAGGAAAGGATAGTCACGGCGTTGTCGTTCGAGAAGTTTTTAAAGAGTATGCGGGAGATTTACCTGTATCAGAGGTTATACCGATTGATGCTGATGCTACTAGTAGCAATGTTAAAAAACTTCAAAATGCATTTGAGCTTATTGCCGCACAAAAAGACCGTCCGACTCTTATCAATCTGTCTTTGAAGATGAATGGAGCCCTGATTGGAGTACGTGAAGCTTTTGCCAATTGCTTGAGAAAGGGTGACGTGATTTTCTTAGCCATTAATAATATGAGCAGCTTGAATACCGATCTGTCTGCGGGCGAAGATGAGTTAACATCATTTTTAAAATGGCTTCGTGAAGAGGCTGGGTTATCATCTGAACAATTAGAAAATCTGCATCTTGTTTCAAGGGTCACCAGTCAGCCTTATATGGAATGGCATAAAAGGCAAGCAGATGGGAAGCCGCCAGAGTATTTTGCTGTAGCAGAAAATAAACTTCTTTCTCAAGATTTTGGAGAATCTGTGGGCCCTAGGGATTTCGCATCATTTCTGCAGCAACATGGTGCTGCTGCAAGCGGCACTTATTACAGCGAAACATATAATAAATTTTTAGAGGGAACAAGTTTCGCAACTCCTGCCCAGGCGGGTGCATTTGCCCAGGTTTTATACCAATTTATGCACAATCAAAACATGCGTCCTGATATGGCAATAAAAGAAGCAAACAGGGTTTTTAAGGAATCTTTGCGCCATCATAAAGTTCAATTGATTGCAGATGTGGGAACAGGAGCTGTTGGCGATGATACAATGAATGTGAGTTTACGGGCAGTTGACGGCCTTGATCCAAGGGTATTTGGACAAGGTATGTTTGATTATGAGAATCTTATTTCTCTTGCAACAACGAAAGCCCAAGTGCCTCTACCCTACTTTACTGAAGGAGAAGTTATTCCTGTGCCTAAAGCAGAAGAGGAAGATTTACACGGTATAATTCCTCAGGCGTCAGGGGCTGAGCGCCTCATAAGCTTTTTTGGAGCAGACAAAGCTGTTCAGTTTACGAGAGACCCAACAGTTTCATCTGCGCAGGTGAAGGATCCAAAGTTTAAGGACGCTGTTGCCTCTTGGATTTCACCAAAAGCAATCAAAGTATCGGGCGTTACAAGCGCAATCGAGGCCGAAACGATTTCTAAGGAATATCCAGGCATTACAGTGCTAGGATTTGAGAGTAAAAAAGCCTCTACAGAGACTCTCCTTTCATACCATAGTTTTAAAGAGCATGCTGGTAGAGATGAAATTGCAACCTATCTGAACGATCATCCAGGCAAAACAATCAATGTAACGGGGACAACAGAAAGAGATTTGGCAGAGATGATTGCTTTTGCTTTGACCTACGGAGAGCGAGTAACTTTTGATCACTCTCTATTTAAAAGTAAAACCTTAACCATAGAACAATTAAACGCCTTAGAACCACAGCTGTTGAAAGACTATACGCTGGGGAATCCAGTAACGGTGACAGGTGTTTCAACTTTGAAAGATGCAATTCGTCTAGCTGGTGAGTATAAAGTGAAGGTTGCCGGTTTTGGTTATTTCTTTGATGAAGGTAAAATACCTTTGAGCTATTTACTATCAATTAAAGATCTTAAACAGGGTGATATCGACGCTCTTAAAGAGCGCTTGAATGGTAGAGAGCTAACAGTAACAGATGTCCCAGCTCTAAAAGATGCAATCCGTCTAGTGGATGCATATAAGGTAAAGGTTGCCGGTTTTGGTGACTTTTTTGACAAAGGAGAGGTTCCTTTGAGCCAATTTGCTGCAATTAATGTTGGGCAAGCAAAAGAAGTTCTAGGAGGAAAAGATCTTATAGTAACAGGTGTGTCAACATTGGAGCAAGCAATAGAATTGGTTAAACTCCATAAGGTAAAAGTTTCTGGTTTTGGTTATTTCTTTGAAAGGGGTGAGATTCCTCGAGTACAATTTACCAGGCTCATAGATGTCATTGATAATGCACGAGAAGTTCTAGGGGGTAAGGTGCTCACAGTAACCGGTGCTTATGATCTAATAGATGCAGTATATCTGGCCAAAGCCTATAAGGTAAAGGTTCCTGGTTTTGATGACTTCTTTGAAAGGGGTGAGATTCCTTGGGTGAGATTGTCACAAATTTGGAGTATGACACAAGAAGCTCGAGGGGAAGGTAAGGTATTTACAGCAACGGGTGTTACGAATTTACAAGATGCTTTAACCATTACTTTAAAATATGGTGGTATTAAAACAGATTTTGACCATTCTTTGTTCAAGGATGGAACATTAACCCATGCTGAAATGATAGACTTAGCACCGACAGGACTTTTACAACAATATTCAGCAAAAGTCATGCCTGTAACGGTAGCAGGTGTCCATTCTTTAAATGACGCATTGCATCTTGTCATGAACGTTAAAGTCAAAACAGATTTTGATCATCCTCTATTCAAGAGTGGAAGATTAAATTATGCAGAGTTAGACGATCTACCTCGAAGCCTCTTTGGAAAATACGCAGCAGAACATCCGGTAACAGTCGAAGGCGTCCCAAATTTGAAAAAAGCAGTAAACGTAGCAAAGAAATACAAAGTCAAGGTTGAAGGTTTTGATGGTTTTTTTGAAAGAGGAGAGATTTCTTTTGAACAGCTTGATGAAATGAATGTTAAAAAGGCTCAAGAGGTTCTAGAGCCAAGTAAAAGACTAACAGTCACAAATGTGCCAACATTAGAACAAGCAATAGATGTGGTTAAACTCCATAAGATAAAGGTTGCAGGTTTTGATGACTTTTTTGTAAAAGGCATGGTGGATTTACATGACCTTGATAGAATCGGAATTGAAAGAATTCGATCCGTTTTAGGTGAGCGTCCTGTTACATTAACAGATGTCAAAGATTTGAATACAGTCTTTGATGTAATGAAAAGGTATGCACGCCAAGTTATAGATAAGAAGCTGACTATTAAGCTGCCCGCTTTTTCTGATCTCCTTGTTAAGGGTGATATTTCTTTTGCTGATTTTAATACGATAGAAATTACTAGGCTTAAAATACTCCATCCTACTCCTATAAGAGTTAAAGGAGTGCCGACTTTTAAGCAGGCGTTAGAGTTATTTAAAAGTTCTAATGGGTATGCATGCAGTGCGGCAGATGAGATGATGGACTTTCTCAACACCGGCTATATCTCTTTGCACGATTTTCAAGAGATTAACGATGTGGAACTACTGAAGTCAGTCATGGAAATACATGTTGGCGCTCCTTTCCCTGTAACTGTAAGAGATGTGCCCAGCCCAGACGTTGCAAGCAACTTGGTTGAAAAGTATGGTGTGAAAACTATACTTGTTCACTAAATTTCAAGGTGGCAGTTTAAAATCTTTAAAAACTCTTTTGCGTTATACGGTGCGAAGAGGAGGTCTTTGATAATTCCCTTGATTGGTTTAAGGTTTTGATATAAAAAGGTATGCAAGTTTTCGTAATTGTAGCTATTATAAGTTTTTGATTTTAGTAAGGTAGAAAAATGGCCGTTCCAAAGA
>JAIEMR010000155.1 GCA_019751935.1 Alphaproteobacteria bacterium | reverse complement strand
CACCAGAGGTAACTACGTCACCAACACCAAGGTGGAACGTAACAATAAGCCTCGAGAAAGACGAAATATTACCAAAAACAACGATCACAATAAATCACAACATCTGGGGGAAAAATAACCCAGAAGGCATAATTAACATCGATTGGAAAAATTATCCTGATTTTAATGACTTATATAGTGATATAAAAGAAATATCAGCCAACTTACTACACATAATAAGGTCAAACGACAAAGAACTGCAAAAATACAAAGAAGAATTCATAAACAATCAGTCCACCCAAAACAATGTAAAAAACAACTACCAATCCGAATTAAACAAGAATATAGCTACAATAGCTAAGCATGACTTGTTTCTCACAAGTGCAGTAAGCGGAGCAGTGTATAGTTTAGTCCCTGAAATTGTAAACGATGGTATAGAATATTTAGGGTATTCACGAAGAGCTTCCAAATATGCCACAACGTTTGCTCAGGCTGTACTCATTATGAGTACCACTTCTGATTACGTGCCAACTTTAACAGGAACGGCAGTGAAAATGGGTTTTGATTGGTTAGGTGCTTCTTCACGAGTTTCAGCCATTGCAGGAAGTACAACAGCCCTTGTTACAAGCGTTGTCAGGGCAGACATGGCCTTTAATCAAGAGGCACTACTTGATTGTACAATCGCCCTGGCTGGAGGTTTTGTTGGTAGCACTTGGGCTCTTCAAACAAAAGACTGGGTTTATTCATTTTGGAAAAAGGGGAAAACACCTCACCCACAAAACGGGCATGACCTTTAAATAACGTAAAAAATCAGGGTATTCGGATGATCTCCTTGTGAAGGAACAAGTCAAGTCGGATTAAAAACTGCCTTAGCCGGCTAATTTGCGTTTTATTTTCTTGTATATATCGTCATCGTTTCTTAACCCTATGAGGGTGAGCTTAATGGTGTCCTCTTCCACTCTATAGATAATCCGATATTCTCCGAAATCCACACGAAAATACTCCGCATATCCTATGAGTGAGGCAGAATCGTTGGGGTGAGGATCAAGCAGGAGGGAAAGAACCTTACGCCCAATTTGTCTGTATTGCTTAGCATCCAGACTGTTCCAAAAATCTAGAGCTTCTTTTGTGGGGTTAAGTTTAAGCATCAAGAAGCTTTTCGATAATTTTTGTCCCTTCCTTTTCTCCAAGATAGCCATTTTTTTCAGCAAGGAGAGCCCTTACACTCCAATAGGCATCCTCGCAAGCTTCTAGACGATCATACTCCTTCTTTGAAATCATAACGATTATTTCATGTCCAGTTTTGCTAATCGTAATTGGCTCAGACATTGCAGTGGATATGTATCTGCCAAAATTTGTTTTTGCCTCTGTAGCGGAAACTATCTTCATTATGTCCTCCATATAAATCGTTATATATAATCATATTAATTGATTTAATTATTTTATTCAACAAAAAAAGGGGAGTAGTTAGGGCCAATTTCTGTTCTTATTGAGATTTTCTAAAAGAGCTCACGTTCAAAAAGATCAATACAAAAATGGGTATACAATAAGCTACCATCAAACCTAAATTGAGAAATATTTTTTCAAAATATCAACTTGTGTTATCCATTTTTTCTCCATTTTTCTCGTTACCATAACATCTTTTTTTCTTTAATAGTTAGAGTCAATTCAATTGATATTGGCGAAATAATTTTCAAATTTTTGTATTTCGTATTCGACAAATTTTAGAAATTTTTTTCCAACGTCTTTGGCGATTTCTGATACATTATTTTAATCAATATCCGTTAAAATAATCCGTAACTTTTTGTAGAAGCTTTAGAATTTTCGTTTGATATCTCCTCGGAAAAAAAATCCTTTATTAGCCCGCATTTTAGTCTGCGTCGCTTGCGACAAGCGCACGTTGCCAAAGGCAATGTATCAGCGCGCCTCTTAAAAGCCGTCGGACCTCCTTTGTTCGCTTTCGCTCACTAGCTTTTTCATAACTCCCCACTCTTCTTATCGTTCTTCCTACAAAATTATGTCCAAAAGGTGAACGAAGATTCCTGAAAATTGAAGCGCACTTATGCACGAGTTGCAATCGTACCGTGCCTCCTTTCTAGCGGCAATTTATTATGAACATCATGGATAAAAATAGTATTTTATATAGCTCGCATTACTATTCTTGGTTTTAGAATTCGATGCTATACTTTTGAAAATATATTTTTGTTGAGGACTAGAAGCAATGTACCCTAAACACGAGGATGATTTCTATGGCTGGACAATGCAGAATGCTTCGCTATTGAAGCAAGAAAAATTTAGTGAGGCCTATAGGAAAAACATCATTGAGTTAAAAAGACTTTTTATTCAGAAGGTCCCTGGAACTTTTGATCAATGCTTGAAAAAATTTTTGTCCTGAGTAAAAATTGAAACCCGTCGAGGGACATGCCGGTGAGACTAAAAGTTTTCAAGAGGACAATTTCCAGAAAATTCACTCTCGAGATTGATAACCTGAAAATAATACCTCTCAATCCCCCTAAGAGAGCTGTACAGAGGCGAAAACAACTTTTTGGTATGAACCCACCAGACGCCCTATTAGGTATGTTCTATAACGCTCTAATGAGGTTTTTGGCTATCTCATCGGGGAAAGCTCGAAAAGTAAAGGCTGACCTATTTCAAAGAGAAGGGTTTCTCAGGTTTCTTGCCATATTTTTTGCACCACGCAAGGTGCTCATCAATGGAGTCCCGAAAGTTCCGCTCTGTTTCCTTGATAGATTTTCCTTGGAAGATGATGAGATCGTGGGTATTAGCGACCCTACCGTAAAACATGCTTTTTGTTTCATCGAACTTAAAATGGCCAGTAAATCCTTTATATTCGATCATAATTTATAAACTTTTAGAAGAAATTTGAGAATTGTGGGGGTGGTACAAGACCTTCGCCTCCCTTGATAACTCAAGCCTGCTAGTAGCCCCCTGCTGCTAATTGCGAAAGCACAATACCAAAGCTCTGGACCTTGAACAAGGCGAATTTCGGTACCAGATTCATCTAACTTTTCTTTGTTTACATCCCTGGTTGAGAGTCCGATCTTTGAAGTGGACCCGGCACTTTTTTAGTGGGTGAGCGGAAGGGAATGGAGAAATTCAGCGAGCAGAGGGCGTCTTGGGAATTCGTTTCCAAGCGCGCTTATGTGTTGCCTTCGACAACAGTGCTTTGTCGCAAGCGACGCAGACCTCTTTTCCTTTTTTTGCTTGAGAGAGACGCAAAGGCGTTCTTCCCGCCTTTGTGTCTTGGTGAGCAAAGAATTCCGAATCTCGCGTCTGTCAAGAGTGGCCGCAAGGCCATCACGGAGTGACGCGTAGCGAAAGCGGAGCGCTCTTGACAGGCATAGCGAGTGAGGAATTACGAAAAAATAAATTTGTGAGCGAAGCGAACTAGAGGTGAAAATTTATCGACTGACGAGCGAAGCGAGTTAAGGGTAAAAATTCGACTTAAAAAATTCTGGTTTTTGAAAATTTGTACACAGGAAAACCTGGTTTTAAAATAGTTTTAAAATAGTTTTAAATAAGTTTAGGGATCAAAAAATCCAGTGTTTCTGCGGCATACAGGGGTGCTTTGGTCGGTGATCCTTTGACCTACGGTCGGTGATCCTTTGACCTACGGTCGGTGATCCTTTGACCTACGGTCGGTGATCCTTTGACCTACTAAATTTTGTCCACAGGGTTTTTAGTCGGTGATCCTTTGACCTAATTTACCCCTATAAAATTATGCTCCAACTCCAATGTTTCGCTTTTTTTTTCGAATTCTTCTATGAGATTATCTATTTGATGAATTCTATTTTTTTTAAAAATAACAAGCGATTGTTTTCCTTTTTCAACCCATTTCATGGAATATTCTGGAATATTATTATCAAGAACAGCGCGCTTTATGTCGCTTTTGAATTTCTTAAATTCCTGTTCACTTCCTGATTTTTCATAAAGGGTTTCAACTGAAAACTCCCAATCATCTTTATTACGTCCGACGCACTTACGGGCTGTACGATAAAGAAACTTCTTCAATCCAGAGGTTATTTCAAAATAAGCATTATCTACTTTAAGTAGGGCACCTTCTGTACAAATAAGATCATAAAGCCATTGAGAAAGGGTTATTTTCATTTCCTTTTTATCTTTTCGCTCCGTATATTCCCAGCTATCTATAAAACCAAAATCTGATTTATAGCGACCATCTTCGTTACAAATCGTTGTGTCTATTGCTGTCCGCTTTAATCTATGAAGGCTATTTTCTAGTTCTTTTTGTTGCGTGTTAACGTTGTGCTTATGTAAGGCTTTTAAAATTTCATGACGCGGAATAGTGATGGTACGAGGGGGAATATCTGATCTTTTATTGATGATCTCTTGTATTTTTCCAGCAACAAATACAATGATATCCCAATCATAAATGCTTGCTAGAAAGCACTCACTGTGCGCGCTTATTCTTGTTTTGCGCGTTCCATCTTGGCTTTCATAAGTAATTGGTTTTTTCCTGTTTTTAGAAAGCGCAAGAAAAGGTGTATCCATCAAATTCATAATGTCTCTGACAGGACATTTTGAAATTGTTGTGTGTTGAGAACATGGAATTGGCAGATAATCTTTGTAAGAGAATTGGCTTTGTTTTTTATCTTGTTGTTTTGGCTTTATTTCTTTCTTTACACTGAGAGCCGAAAGACTTTCTTCGAGTTCTTCTTTTTTCTGATTTTCCACTAAAAGGTCATATTTTTTTAGCCTTTCCGCTAATCTTTCAAGGATGGAGGTAAGAAATTTTCTCATGCTTAGGCCTCTTATGAAGTAAGAAGGTAGCTTAGCAGGTTAGAGCCTGCTAAGCTTTTTTATTCTTTTACCTATGTTCTAACTGATTACCCCAATTTTCGTACATTTTAGACATAACATCATACAAAATATGCATACTTCTAAGACAAATGGACTCTTGCTCTGCAAGAGCTTCCATTTGTCTTAAATTTTTACCTAACTCTTCTAAAAAGTAGTGAAAATTGTGTATGGTGGGATCAGTCATGATCAATCCTCCTATAAAGGGTTGGTTGTGATTAGCGGCGTATAGGTCTAGAACACCTATGCGTCGCGCTTGATTAAATTAGCTCATTCTTATGTCTATGGCAATACATCTAGTATAGAGTTTATCTCCTATATTTTATCTCACTTTTTCTTATTTTTATTCGGCCATTCAGAGAATTTCTTAGATCTCTAAAGAATTTCTTGAGGAATGTTCAGTCCTGTCTTAGAGACGCATTTTAGCTGCTATTGAGCTCAAAAAATGAAGCTTAAGTGTATTTGCAGTTCCCCTGCTCCCCTACCCCTACAACTATATATTGTACGTACTACTGTAATAGGAATCATTAGTATTAGACAAACTAAACAAGGTGGTTAACGTATGAGGTAATTATGCGTATAATACACAATTGAAGAAAATGACAGCTATGAGGCTAATGGACCAGCTTGTCGCACACTACCCCAAGGAAGCATTGAGTCTTTGCATGAGTATCTAAAGTGTTGAAGACTTTAGGTCCATGACGGCTTTCAAGAATATCTTAATCATACTATGGACTTTTCTTTCTGGATCAGTAAGAATGTGATCAATCAGGGCTATAGTAGGAATGCAACTTACTCTTATGTGAAGTATTCCTCTAAGAAAGGAATGTCTTCATGTCAAAAAAACTACTCCACAAAGTAATGATTACTTTCGTCTCACACTTAGCGTACTTTGCGACTACGAGTGACATAACAACGTGCCATGCTGGGTATTATAATTACGAAGATAATTCTCTTAAAAGACATACTCCGACACGTAATACAAAACCTGTACAAACACCAGAGGTAACTACGTCACCAACACCAAGGTGGAACGTAACAATAAGCCTCGAGAAAGACGAAATATTACCAAAA
>JAIEMR010000023.1 GCA_019751935.1 Alphaproteobacteria bacterium | reverse complement strand
CCTCAAAACCTTTGATAAATGTTTTAAAAAATTATACCGAGACGATATCTGTGATGTGTTTCCAGACTATGATCATCCTAAAATCATAGAAATTACTGGTAATAGGATTACCCGCCTTAGAAAGTTAGAGAGCTGTATAAAATGATTGTCGTCATGGAGAGCAACAAAGTTGCGTGGCCATCCAGAAAACAAGCTTTTTAGCAAAACAGCCTCTGGATCACCACGTCGCCTGGCGGCGCCTCGTGATGACGATTGTGTATACTGAAAACACTTCTTATGCTGAGCTCAGATTATTATTACCCATTCATGCAAAAAATTCGAAGGCGATGATTGTCAGGATCTAACACAACAAAGGTATAACCAAAATCCATATGGGTTGGTTTTTGAGCCACTCTAAGACCGCGCTTTGTAAGATCAGTGTAAGCTAAATCTACAGCGTCATTGCTTGGTACAGAAAAAGCAATTTCGCCTCCTCCACCTGTTGTGAGGGCAGCTGGTTCAGCCGTATGTTTTGACCACAATCCCAATGTCATGCCAGAGTCCAAAGCAAAGGCAGCAAAAGTTGGATGAGATTCTATAGGCGTCTTTCCCAGCAACGCTTCATAAAAACGAGCACTGCTAAGTGGATTATCCACATAAATAATAATAAAGTTAGGATCTGTCATAAAAAAAGCCTTTCAAAAAAAATATAGAGAGTGGGCCAGCATAAAATGATAACAACACCCGTCATCACGAGCCCCGCAGGGGCGTGGTGATCCAGAGGCTGTTTTCTGGATGGTCACGCTTCGCTCGCCATGACGAAAAATGCATAAGAATTTTATGCCAGTTCTGCTATAGGTTTAAAATTGTTCACGGGTTTATCTTAAGGGAACGACATGTCAATTTCTGTCAGTAGTCTTCATTATGCTTCGGGAGAAGGAATCCCCTCAACTTGCCGCCATTCTTTTAAGAGAGCTTGGCGGTTTTTGGGATAGCGTATATTCGTTGGAGTAAAAGCAATGAGCCTATCGATACGAAAGTGTCTAAAGCCTTGCCGTTTTTCACACCATGCAACAAGGATGCGAACGTGATTAAAAAAGGCAAGTGCAAAGGGCCAAATTGTTCGTGTCGTTGTTTCGTCTGCAAGGTCAAAATACGTAATATGCGTTTTGACTTGAGCCCTGATTGCTTGACGAATAAGGGGTAAATCCACTCTTTCTGTTTTCATAACCTCTAACGGCCCAACTAATAAGGAAGAATCCTCTAATTGGGTGCGCAGATTCTGCGGCAGAACAGCTGCAACCTTAGCAAGGGCTTTATAGGCGGCACCGCTAAGGAGTGTATCATCACTTTTGGCAACCCATCGCATTCCTAAGACAAAAGCTTCTATTTCTTCTTCGGAAAACATCAAGGGAGGCAGCATATACCCGGGCTGTAAAACATAACCAAGCCCAGGTTCACCTTCAATCGTTGCTCCTTGTTCTTGTAAGGTTTTAATATCGCGATAGAGGGTGCGAACGCTAATGCCAAGCGTTGAGGCAAGCTTTGTTCCGTTTACAGGATACCTGTGTTGGCGTAAAAGCTGCAGTAATTCAAAGAGACGATGGGTGCGTGACATAGACTAGACTTTCTAAAATCCAGCAAACCGTTGATTTGCATGGTGGGCCCTGAAGGATTCGAACCTTCGACCCCCTGATTAAAAGTCTCCAGACCAACGGTTTTACCAACTTTAATAAACATCTATAAACCTTTATATTGACTAGCTTATATGATATTGTTACATTAATCAATATTAATCAAAATCCATCGTTTTTTATTAAAAAGGTAGCACCAGGGTAGCACCAGAATGCAAATGAATAAACTTAATCTCACCAAAAAAGTTTTGGAAACTTTACATTTGCCATCAAATGGAAAACGAACTTATTACTATGATACCAAAGTTCGAGGGCTTGGAGTTTCTTTAACTGACAAAGGTAGCATTACCTTTATTGTTTATCGTAAGGTTAGCGGCAAACCAGAACGTATTACTCTTGGCAGATATCCTGATCTTTCTATTGAGAATGCAAGAGCTAAAGCATTTGAAATTAACTCACAAATTGCACAAGGAAAAAACCCCAACCATGAAAAGAATAAACTAAGATCCGAATTAACATTTAAAGAGCTATTTAATAGTTATTTGGAAAGGCACGCAAAACTTCACAAAAAATCATGGGAAAACGATGAAGATCAATATAGGCTTTATTTATCTTCTTGGGATAAAAAGAAAATTTCCAGTATTAAAAGATCCAATATAGAAGCTCTGCACGCAAAGGTAGGCAAAGAACATGGTACTTATGCTGCCAATCGAATGCTTTCCTTATTAGGAGTTATGTTTAATAAGGCTATCGATTGGGGATGGGAAGGTATTAATCCAGCGCAGGGTGTTAAGAAATTTAAAGAAATTAGCCGTGAACGATTCCTAGCTGGCGATGAGTTGCCCAGATTTTTTAAAGCTTTAGAAGAAGAGAATAATAGAACTTTGGCAGATTTCTTCATGCTTGGGATTTTAACTGGTGCTCGCAAAGGTAATTTATTGTCTATGCGATGGCAAGATATCAATTTTAATCAAGCCACATGGAGAATTCCTGAAACCAAAAATGGGTCATCGCACCTTGTACCTTTATCTCCTGAAGCAATTAACCTATTACAAGAACGCTTCAAACTTAAAGAAAATGAATGGGTGTTTCGAAGCGCTACTAGTAAATCAGGTCATTTGGAAGAACCTAAGTCCGCTTGGAAACGAATTTTAAAGAAGGCTGAGTTACAAGATTTACGCCTTCATGATTTGCGTAGAACTTTGGGCAGTTGGCAAGCAGCAACAGGCGCAAACAGTTATGTCATTGGTAAATCTTTAGGCCATAAAACCCAACAAGCAACAGCCATTTACGCGCGACTCAATATTGACCCTGTAAGAGCATCTGTTGAAAAAGCCACAAGTGCGATGATGAGTTTTGGGAAATGAAAGTCAAGAGAGCAGTTTTAAATCAATTAGCCTCTAGGGTGTCCCTGTAATAATCCAAGTTTAATTTCAAACAAAATCGTCCACTAATATCAACTACTTGACGAACAAGGGTAGACATTCTTACTTGTCTAGCTCTGCGAATAACCAAAGGTTTTTTATTTGGTTTGTTCAACCATTTTAATAAACTGCTTAACTCAGAGCGATGTAATCTCGGTGCCATCCAAAATTACCCTTTAATTTGGAATTATGCAGAAATAATAAGGCCTTATTTTAGGAAAAGCAGTGTATTTTGAGGTGCGGCCTTTTTAGTGCATTTTGAAAGGTGAAGTAACGGTTTGTTTGATAAAAGCCTACCCTAACTAAACTAATAACGAAAACTGTTTTATAATTTTGCATCTCCAATTCTTTTCTAAGTAAATTGAGTTGCTTCTGACACAGTCTTGATTTCTTAAAGAGTTAATATGTTTGCCAGCCCTGTAAAATCAAGATCAACTCAAGAAAAGAGATGTCTCTTTTTTTAAGTAGTAGAGATGTTATTTCATTGGCTTTCTTTATAGATTTCCAATGAAGAATAATAATCTATAGCATGTCTGTGTTTATACTCGAAGAATTTCATCTTACCTTGAGACCATCGATCCGTCCAATAATCACCTTGAAGATGGTACTTATAATTTCCCTTATTAACCATAAGTTCCGCTGCTCCGCGGTGACGTTGACTTCTTTCTCTAATTGCTAAGTCAGGTGTATTATCATAGAGATAAGAAAGTTTCCAAGCACCAGTTTCATCAAGGCTTATACTGGCATTTGATGAAAGAGAACGTGATTCACCTGTAAAAATCAGAATCTTTATAGACAAAAAAGTTTGTTTGATTACCAAAAAGACTGGCTCAACACTGCCTTCTTTAATTTCATTACTTTTGTCTGGATTGATGGCCCATCTATACTCCAGTTTACCTTTCCAAGTACCATTTAAATTTGGTATTCCTGTCCAAACTTCTGGCATCCATTTCCAGATCCATCTATTAAAAAAATATACCGATGCAGACGTTATAGTAACGGTATAGCTAATGATTTTTTTAATGAACTCAACGGGAGTATCTGTTGATACACAACAAAAAAGCAAACAAGCAATACCTACAGTTAGGTAAGTTAAATACTTACCTTTGTTATTATAAATTCCTGTTACCATAATTCCAACTCCTTACCAGAACAGTACACAAATGAACAAGCGTCCTGGATAGACCATGGTTGCTCTGGAGAAAAAAGAAGCTTCATTCCGTTAACTTCAGTCATTTTATCAATTTTCTCATTATCTTGCAGCATTTCAAATAACGTGTGCAGAACTGAGTTACAATTATCAAACAAAGATATATCCCTGAAACATATATCAGGAGCATTCCAGGCTAAGGACTCAACCAGAAACGAAGCGGTTTTGGAAACTGGAAAATATCCAGCATATTCAATGTTTTTTCTTAGAGACTTAAGAATGCGAACAACTTTCTTGAAACGGAAATTTGTTGCCTTATTTTTTTTGACCCCAAAGTAATAATGTTGATGAGGCCAATTTTCAATGATAGCTCCATCACTTGCAATAAATCCTGTTCCTATCAAAGGTGAGCCATAGGGAGAAAAATGTTTAAACTCAAAACATGGTACTATATCCGCATTAACTCTCCCTAAATTACCTGATATTTTGAGAGATTTGTTTCCTACATACAATCCTTTTCCAAATACTGAATATAATGAACGAATAATATCATTTCTGAAAGCCTCATACCTATAAGGTGCTGGTGAAATATACGATATAGAGCTAGAAAGTGACACGACTTGAGTGGGATAATAAAAAAACGAACCTTTGTAACAAATAGCGATGTCAACATCACTATCTTGAGGAACGTTAGTACCATTTTTATATGATCCCTGCGCAAAGATAGAAATCTGGGCCAACTGGTCAACATCAAATACAGATGATTGTTTAATAGCATTTGAAACCATTCTTTCTGCTCGTGTACAGCGTGAAATTTCACTCTCTCCAACTGGTTCAGCATATTTTCTGCACATGTTTTCAAGTCTGGATCGTTGTGACATTGAAGGTAATGTTCTCACTTTAAAGTTCCTCATGTATATCAACAGACATAGCAAAGTAGCCTGTTTTCTTAAAACCCATTGCTATTTTTTTATCCATGGTTTATCATTTATGTAAATCATGAATTATATTTTACGATTTGCATAATATGAGTTATCCGCGTTTTTGTCAAGAAGCTATTCGAGAATCTTTGAAAGACACGCCTATAACAATAGTTACAGGGGCTCGTCAAACAGGGAAAAGCACCCTTGTTTCAAGCTTCTCTAAATCCACTTTTACATTCGATGATTGGGCTACATTGCATTCTGCTAAAGCAGACCCAGAAGGCTTTATTCAGCAGGCCCTTAAGAATCCATGGCCTATTATTCTCGATGAAATCCAACATGCACCAGAGCTCTTTTTATCTATAAAAAAAGCAGTAGATCAAAATAGACAGCCAGGAATGTTTCTTCTAACGGGGTCAGCCAACTTATTGAATTGGGCTCAGTTACCAGATTCTTTAGCAGGACGCGTTGAATACATTAACTTATATCCCCTGTCCCTTGCAGAAATTATGGGACATCAAACAAATTGGATTGATAATTTATTTAAGCGAGAGACAAGTGATGTCTTTTCTCGATCCTCTGTAGCCCCCTCATTAGACCAAGTGGAGCAAATGATAACAAAAGGGGGATATCCTGAAGCTTTTAAAAGAGAACAATCTTCAAGGCGAGAAGCATGGTATGCATCTTATGTTAAAACTTTAATTGAACGGGATATCCTTACCCTTGATACTGTAGAAAATCCACTAAACGTCCATCAACTTATGATGCATTTAGCTATCAGTGTAGGAAGTCTTTTAAACTTCACGAATCTTGCTCTTA
>JAIEMR010000060.1 GCA_019751935.1 Alphaproteobacteria bacterium | reverse complement strand
ATTAAAGCTCGCGAAATTGATGAGGAAAAAGAAGCTATGTCAGAATATGGTTCTTCAGATAGTGGTGCAAGTTTAGGAGATATCCTAGGCGCTGCTATGAAGAAAAAAGCAGCTGGCAAAGAGTAATATTGATTAAAAAGGGAAGTCATCACAAAAGTGGTGGCTTTTCTTTTTACAAGAAAGATTGGAAGGTAGAAGATGACCCGATCTGAGCTTGTTAAAAAAGTCTATGAAGGTGGCAATCCCTTTCAAGAAGAAGACGTTTCGAAGGCTTTGGATGTAATTTTTGAGGCATTTCAGGAATCTTTATGCAAGGGGCTTCGCATTGAAATAAGAGATTTTGGTGTTATGTCACTTAGGCAGCGTCCTGCTAGACAAGCCCGTAATCCTCGTAATGGTCAGAGTGTCTCCTTGCCAGCAAAAAAATACCTTCATTTTAAAATGGGAAAATATTTACGGCAAGTTATGAACCAACAGAGCCGTTAGCTTTTTAAACCAACCCTAGAAAGATTTTCTTATGAACTGGCTTACCAATTTTGTTCGTCCAAAGATTCAAGCTTTAATCCGTCGTCCTGAAATTCCTGATAATTTATGGATGAAATGCCCTGGGTGCGAACACATGCTCTTTCACAGAGATTTATTGGAAAATTTGTCTGTTTGTCATCACTGTCAACATCATTTACGTATTGGAATCAAAGAACGTTTTGAATTGTTATTTGATGACAAAAAATATACAGAAGTCGAAGTTCCTAAAGTAACCTCTGACCCCTTGAAATTTAAAGATAGTAAGAAATACACGGATCGGTTAAAAGACTATCGACAAAAGACAGACAGAGAAGATTCAGTTACAGTTGCCTATGGGCATATTGGCGGGCAAATAGCTGTAATTGCTGCTTTTAATTTCTCTTTTATGGGCGGGTCTATGGGGATGGCGGCAGGTCAAGCTCTTCTCAAAGCTTCTGATCTTGCTGTTAAAACCAATTCTCCTTTGATTGTTGTCACTGCTTCTGGTGGTGCTCGTATGCAGGAAGGAATTTTATCTTTGATGCAAATGCCAAGAACAATTATAGCAGTCGAAAAAGTCAAAGAGGCAGGCCTTCCTTATATCACCCTTTTGACGGACCCAACTACGGGCGGGGTTAGTGCATCTTTTGCAATGCTTGGAGATATCGCAATTTCTGAACCAGGCGCGATTATTGGATTTGCAGGGGCACGGGTTATTGAAGAAACGATTCGTCAAAAACTACCCGAAGGATTCCAAAAAGCCGAATATCTTTTAGAGCATGGTATGATCGATATGGTTGTGCATCGTCATAAACTAAGAGAAACATTTATTAACCTCTTGCAAATGCTTTCCCCGCAAAAGAGAGCTGCAAGTGCTGGTTATGTTGCTTAGCTTTAGGCAAATAAAGGACAATTACACGCAATGATTATAGGTGTAGGCACAGATTTGGTGGATTGCAGAAGGCTTGAAAAAGCGATGAACCGAAATGGTCAGCGCTTTTTAGACAGAGTTTTTACAGGCCCGGAGCAAAAGCGTTGCAATGAAAGGCTGCAAAAAATTCAAAGCTTTGGTAAAATCTATGCAGCAAAAGAGGCGACTTTAAAAGCTATAGGGAATGTTGCAGGCATCCATTGGAAAGAGATTGAAATTAATCATTTACCTAATGGTAAACCAATTGTTAATCTGGCAGGACAGGCTCTTGTAAATTTTAATGAGTTATTGGGAGAAAATGAGTTAGGGAAAATTGATATTTCCTTAACAGATGAGCCCCCATATGCTCAAGCATTTGTGATTATTACGGCAACGTCAAAAGAACGTACAAAGGAATAAAGATCCATGAGTTTACCTACAAAAAGATTATTCGGAGACCATAGCGATAAAGTTAAGAAAGAAATTCGTGGGTTTGCCGTTGCGTTCGTAATTGCCATGATTATTCGAACTTTTTTTTATCAACCTTTTAATATTCCCTCAGGTTCAATGATTCCAACTCTATTGATTGGGGATTATTTGTTTGTTAGTAAGTTTACTTATGGCTATTCAAGGCATTCTTTTCCTTTTGGACCTCCTATTTTTTCGGGAAGAGTTATGGAACATAGCCCAAAGCAAGGAGATGTCGTTGTCTTTTTCAATCCAAAGCATGACAATTTAGATTATATAAAGAGAGTCATAGGTCTTCCAGGAGATCGTGTTCAGGTTAAAGAAGGAATTCTTTATATCAACGATAAGCCAGTAACCCTAGAACGCATAGAGGACTACCATACCGTGGACAAGGAGGGGCACCTTTTGGTTATCCCTCAGTATACAGAAACCCTTCCTAATGGTCTGAAGCATAAGATCTTAAAAAGCGCACCTTTTGGGCAAGGGCGACTTGATAATACTGCCGTCTTTACTGTCCCCGAAGGCCATTATTTTATGATGGGGGATAATAGGGACAATTCCAGCGATAGCAGGGTGATGGAAATGGTCGGATACGTCCCGTTTGAAAACTTGATAGGGCGAGCTGAAATTTTGTTCTTTTCAACCGAAGCTAAATGGTATGAACCATGGAATTGGTTATTTGCATTGCGATATAATCGCTTGCTCGAAATTATTAATTAAAAAATATTATGAAAGATCTAAATTCTCTTGAAGAAAAGATAGGCTATAAATTTAAAGACCAGACTTTTTTAAGAAACGCTTTGACTCATTCAAGTGTTCGTCATTCAGGTAATGTGTTTGAAAGATTAGAATTCCTTGGTGATCGTGTCCTTGGCGTTGTGATTGCTGAGTATCTTTATAAGCATTTTCCTAAAGAGAGCGAGGGTGATCTTGCTAAGAGATTGGCGGTTTTGGTTTCAAAAGAAACATGCAATAAGATTGGCAATTTGATTGCTTTGCCAGATTTTTTAAAACTTATTGGAGATCGAAGCCCTCATTCTGCTGTTTTGGCAGATGCCGTAGAAGCATTAATTGCTGCACTTTATTTAGACGGTGGATTAGATGAATGCAGGAAATTTGTAATTTATTATTGGAAGGCTTTTATAGAAAAGAATATGATGCCTCCAAAAGATTCAAAAACAACCTTACAAGAATGGGCTCAGGCCAAGGGACTTCCAATTCCAGTTTATAAGCTGATTGAATCCAGTGGCCCTGATCATGAGCCGCTTTTTAAAGTAGAAGTATCTATTATGAATAAACCGCCTCATTATGGCATGGGAAATTCCAAACGTATTGCTGAACAAGCCGCAGCCAATGATTTATTAGCGAGTCTTTTAAAATGACAATTCAAAAATGTGGTTTTGTTGCAATTCTGGGAGAACCAAATGCAGGAAAATCAACACTTGTAAACCAGATCGTTGGCAGCAAGGTATCTATTGTTTCTCCGAAAGTACAAACAACAAGAAGACGTATTCTTGGCATTGCCATCAGAGAAGAAACGCAGCTGATTTTAATGGACACGCCAGGCATTTTTATACCTCGCCGTAGCCTTGAAAAGACGATGGTAAAAACAGCTTATGAATCAATTCAAGGCGCTGATTGTACGGTTTTATTGGTAGATGCTTCTCAAAGGAATTTTGAAGGCACTCATCAAATTCTGGAGCATTTAGGACAGTATCGCCCAGTCATCCTTGCCCTTAATAAAATTGATTTGATTGAACCCACTCGTTTATTGCAAATTGTGGCTGATTTAAGCAAATATGCCCAAATAACTGACACGTTTATGATCTCAGCCCTACGGAATGATGGAGTTGAAGATTTAGTAAAGTTATTAGCTAGCAAGATGAAAGAAGGTCCCTGGCATTACCCAGAAGACCAATTGACTGATCTTCCCATGCGCCTTTGGGCAGCAGAAATTACGCGTGAACAGTTGATTTTGCAGCTTCGTCAAGAATTACCTTATGAGACCTATGTAGAAACAGAAAAATGGGAACAGTTTGAAAATGGCAGCGTGAAAATAAATCAAGCTGTTGTTGTGGCAAGAGATGCACAAAAGCCCATTATTTTGGGTAAAAAAGGCCAGCAAATCAAAAAAATCAGTATGGAGGCACGCCTTCAAATGGAAGAGTTGTTAGGACATCCAGTGCACTTAATTTTATTTGTTAAGGTGAAAGATAACTGGATGGAAAAACCTGCTTTGCTTCAAGAAGCAGGAATCATTGGTGAGGTTTAAGGGATCTTTTCATTTTAATCTCTTAAAAAAAACTTTGTATGGTATTCTTTTAACCGAGCTAAAAATGTTGGAGAGATTAATAAAAAGCTACATTTATGATGTATGAAAAGACAAAAGCAGCTTCTCACTTGTGGTGAGAATAACTGCTTTTTTCGTTTTTGACTATATTAATTACCCTTTAGTACGGGAACTTACATTTTTCCACTTTTTTGTCACAATTATTATATTTCACGCAAATATTACGTTTGGCACCAAAAGCATTCGCGATTTTCCATGCACAGCTTTCATTAGAAAGGCATTGTTTTTCTGTATGTAAGTTGCCGCAATTTCCAGGATTTGCCATACATATTCCTAATATTGACCATTGGCAATTTGGATCTTGAGAGCATGCTTTTTTATCTTTTATATTATCGCATTTTCTAGGGTCTGGGACACACGTTTCTTCATACACCCCTATATCTATCATCTCCTTATTAACCTTACAACTTGCATTCTGCTTACATTCATCAATCGAGAGATTAGCACAGTCAGAAGCAAGAAATGGTTTACATTCAGCTTTCTTTCTTATTCCCCAGCTTTTAATCCAATAACATTCATTATTTGCGTTGCATGATTTTTGATCTTTTGTACTTGCGCAGTCTTGGTTTTCGGCAAAGCATGAAGGGCTTTGTATTAAAAATAGAAATAAAAATAAAGACATTATAGTATTTTTCATTCTTTTAACCTTTTAAAACAAGCACTGACTATTTTAAAAATACGGGAGATTTATTAATTTTTTATTAACAAAAGATTTTCTATATTTATTTTCTTGAAAATTGACAAATTTCTACTTTTAAATGATTAATTGCTGGGTTAAATGAAGAGCTGTTTAAGATGACATGTGGACGAGCTGGAGGATATTTTTTCAGAGTTTCTTGAGTTTTGGTATGGAGCTGAGCAACTTCGGTTAGTTTGATTTTATCTACTTTTTGAGGTACTGTTTAATCAGCTTTTGCCAACGTGCAATCAGAGTTTCGGCACTTCTGCATATCCATAACCTGGCATATCTATTAATTTAACCACTTCGAGTCTATTCACAAAATTTTTCTTCCACAGATCTTTTGATTTTAATCGCTTTAAAAATCTTTGTATGATGTTACTCTGGTTATAGATCAAATTTTTAAAACTTTTTAAATATGTCAGAAATAACAGCAGATGTAATTATAATTGGCGCAGGACCTGGTGGCTATGTTGCCGCAATAAGGGCAGCTCAATTGGGTTTTAATGTAATTGTTATCGATAAGCGTGCCCAAGCTGGCGGAACCTGCTTAAATGTGGGCTGTATTCCATCCAAAGCCCTTTTACATTCTTCACATAAGTTTGCTGAAACGCGCCTTCACATGAAAGGTCATGGTGTTTTGGTTGAGAATGTTCGCCTCGACCTAAAAGCAATGCTTGCACGTAAAGATGCGATTGTGGACGAATTAACCCGTGGAATTGGCTTTTTATTTAGAAAACATGGCATTCGGTTTGCACATGGTAGGGCGACTCTACTTGGCCCAAAGCATGTTCAGGTCGTAAATGAAGAGGGTAAAATTCACGAATATCATGCTGGACATATTATTTTAGCAACGGGATCAGAAAGTATTTCACTGCCAAATTTTGAGATTGATGAAAAGCGGATTTTAACATCAACAGGTGCATTAAGCTTACCTAAAGTTCCTAAGAGTCTCCCGGTAATTGGAGGCGGGTATATTGGCCTTGAAATGGCTTCTGTTTGGAGCCGACTGGGGTCTGAAGTGACTGTGATTGAATTTTTCGATCGTATTGTTCCGATGATGGATAACGAAGTAGGACA
>JAIEMR010000188.1 GCA_019751935.1 Alphaproteobacteria bacterium | reverse complement strand
AAACCTTGAGCCAGGACTGAACGGAATCTTTTTTAAGGGCATAATAGTCTGAGTCTTTTTTGAGATTAGCTAAAACTTGGTCAGGATTTTCGTCTGTCCAATCGGATAAAACGAGCACATGTTCCTCGTCATAATCTTTTACCTCATGCTCAGGATAAAAAACGAGAGAACCATAAACACCTTGCTGTTCTTGCAATGCAGAATGAGCATGATACCAATAGGTTCCACTGTGTTTAATAGGAAATTCGTATGTGAAAGTTTCTCCTGCTTTAATAGGAGGTCCATTTACATAAGGAACACCATCCATATTATTTGGAACAAGTACACCATGCCAATGTATCGAAGTGTCAATATCTAAATTGTTTGTCACTTCTATTCGTAATGTATCGCCCACCTTTGCCTTTAAGGTAGGTCCTGGGATCGAATTATTTAGAGTTAAAGCTGTTGCTTCTTTTCCAGAAATGTTGACTTTCTGCTCGTTTACATTTAGCTTATATTCGACTACCTTAGCGTACGAAGTACTGGTGAACCCCAATAAGATAACTATCATAAGTATTAAATAATGCATATTTCTTTCCCATTTTTATTTCCAAGCACCAGTCTCAGCTATTTAAGAAAATAAGACGCTAAGTGCTCATTCTTCAGCCTCATCAGGCAAAAAATTTATTTAGATAACATATATATTTTTAATAAAATGCTCTCTATTCAGAGTAACACGTATTGTATTCATGTCCAGAAATTTTTCGTTTTTCAGGACTATATCCCCTATCTCACCCCGAATAACGAACCTCAAAACCACATTTGTCAAAACCCAGTAAAATCAAGGGTTCTGGACACGCGTACCTTGACAACCGACGTTCACATCTAACGGAGAAACGGAGAATGAAAAGGGAGATTTTGGGGTAAAATCGGTGATTTTGTAATTCTCTAAGTACGCATATGTATTGCGCGACTAAAAACCGCTAACGCCTATGAATACCGGGGTTCAGAGGGATAGTTTTGTGCTTTGAAAAAAGCTTATAAAGCACAGGTATAATGAGCATGGTCAACAAAGTTGAAGTAATGAGTCCTCCAATAACAACAGTCGCCAAGGGTTTTTGAACTTCCGCCCCAGTGCCCGTTGCGATTGCCATAGGCACAAATCCCAATGAAGCAACGAGAGCTGTCATTAGAACTGGTCTAAGTCTTGTTAAAGCACCGTTTTTGATCGCAATATCCAAACTTTCTTTTTTCAGTTGCTCATTGATCGTTGTTACCATAACTAAACCATTTAAAACCGCAATCCCAGATAGCGCAATAAAACCAACTGCAGCAGAAATCGAAAAAGGAATCCCTCTTATCCATAAACTCAGTATGCCTCCAGTTAAAGCAAGGGGTATGGCTGTGAAAATAAAAAGTGCACCTTGAACAGAGTTGAGCGCAGCAAACAACAGCATAAAAATCATAAAGAAACAGCCAGGTACAACCCAATATAGTTTTTCTTTTGCTTCAACAAGGTTCTTAAATTGACCTCCCCATTCAAGCCAATATCCAGCAGGTATTTTGACAGACTTCTTAATAGATGATTCAGCATTTTTTACAAAAGTTGCAATGTCTGTGCCGCGGACATTGGCTTGCACGACAACGCGTCTTTTTCCATTCTCTCTACTGATTTGATTTGGGCCATCTATTAGAACAAGTTCTACAACCTCCTTCAGAGGAATAGAAACAACTTTATCTCTTGCTGCACCTGAAATTTGATCTTTTTCTATAGATGATTTTTTAAGAAAAATTGGAAGATTTTCAAGTAATTCAAAGTTTTCTCTTAGTTCTCCCGGAAGCTTAACGATGATGTCATATTTTCTATCTCCTTCAAAAACAACACCTGCTTCACGTCCGCCAATAGCAATGCTGATAACATTCAAAATGTCATTGACATTAAGACCAAGGCGCGCCATTCGATCCCGGTTAAGTTTAAAGTCTAGAATTGGTAATCCTGTTGTCTGCTCAACCTTGACATCCGCTGCTCCCGAAATGGTTCTAATTGCCCCAGCAATTTGACTAGCCAACTTATTCATAACATCAAAATCATCCCCGTATATTTTTACGGCAACATCGCTTCGTACACCTGCGATCAATTCATTAAATCGCATTTGAATGGGCTGCGTAAATTCATAATTATTTCCAGGTATAGAACTAACTGCTTTTTGGATATTCTCAATTAACTCAACCTTTTTAAGTTCTGAATTAGGCCATTCAGAGCGAGGTTTAAAAATAATAAAAGTATCAGAAACGTTAGGAGGCATAGGGTCAGCCGCCATTTCAGCGGTTCCTGTCTTTGAAAAAACAAATGATACTTCTGGAAATGAAGCCACTGTCTTTTCTATCTCGAATTGTAACGCTTGAGAAGTTGTTAGGGATGTGCTTGGGATACGCATTGCATGCATTGCCAAATCCTTCTCATCTAAAGTTGGGACAAATTCTTGCCCTAACTGCAAAAATATGATGCCGGAAAAAACAAATGCAGCAACAGAAGATAACAGAACTTGCTTAGGTTTTTCTAAAACATAGTTCAAAGTTTTTTCATAAAACTGAATCGCTCGAGCCATAACAATACCCTGCTTTTCTTCATGTTTTCCATTTACAAAAAGAGCGATCATTGCGGGAACAAAAGTGATTGATAATATAAAGGCGCTGATGAGGGCTATGATTACAGTAAATGCCATAGGCTGAAACATTTTTCCTTCAACCCCTGTAAAGGTTAAAAGTGGAATATAAACTAGAACTAGAATAGCTTGTCCATATAATGTTGGCTGACTCATTTCTTTAGTGGCATCAACTACTTCTTTTAGCCTCTCTTGCAAAGTAAGGTGCCTGTTTAAGGTGTGTGATTTTTCATGAGTTCTGCGTAAAAAGTTTTCAATGATAATGACAGATCCATCCACTAAAAGTCCAAAATCCAAAGCCCCTAAGCTCATTAAATTTGCACTTGTTCGTGTTCCCAACATACCCATTGATGTCATTAGCATAGTAATAGGTATGACGGATGCTGTAATAAGCGCAGCTCTAAAGTTTTTGAGCATAAGAAATAAAATGACAATAACAAGAAAAGCGCCCTCACTTAAATTTTTGGCTACAGTTTTAACTGTTGCATCGACTAGTTTAGTTCTATTTAGAACCGTTTGCGCATGAATACCTGGAGGTAATGTATTAACAATATCTTTGAATTTTTGATCAACAGCATCTGCAACAATGCGACTATTTGCACCAATAAGCATCAATGCTGTTCCTACTACAGCATCTGAGCCATTTTCACTGCCACTTCCCGTACGCAGCTCTTTACCAATTTCTACGTCCGCCACATCCTTTAAGTAAACAGGAATGCCATTTTTTGATGACACAACGATATTCTGAATCTGTTCGATTGTTTCCGTTCTTCCGTCTGCACGTACAGTGAGTGACTCTCCATTTTTCTCAATATAGCCAGCTCCAAGACTAAGATTATTTCGCTCCACAATCTCTTGAATGTCTGTAAAGCTTAATCCTAAAGCAATCAATTTGTAGGGGTCTGGCTGAACATGATACTGTTTTACGTACCCACCGATGGAGTCTATACCTGCAACACCTGGTACTGTTTTTAGTTGAGGTTTAATAATCCAATCCTGAATAGTTCTTAAGTAACCAGCTTTTTCATAATCTTTCTTAAGAATATGGCCTTCAGGTGTCAAATAACTACCGTCTTCTTGAAATCCTGGCTTTCCATTTTCTATTTTAGAGGTCTTTGGATTTTCATATTGTAAAGTCCACATGTATATTTCACCAAGACCTGTAGATATAGCCCCCATTTTGGGATCAACATTCGCAGGTAGATTTTCTTTTGCTTCAGTCAATTTTTCGCTGACTTGCTGTCTTGCAAAGTAGATGCTAACATCATCATTAAAAATAGCCGTAACTTGAGAAAAACCATTGCGAGACAATGACCGGGTTGATTGAAGTCCAGGTATACCAGAAAGGGCTGTTTCAATAGGAAAGGTAACCTGTTTTTCCATTTCAAACGGTGAAAATCCTGACACTATAGTATTAATTTGGACTTGATTGTTTGTAATGTCAGGTACGGCATCAATTGGAAGATACTTCAGACTTATAGCTCCAAAAACGGAAAGAAGTGCAACCAAAAATACAACAAAATAGCGTTTTCGCGTTGCCCATTGAACGGTTTGTTCTAGCATAGTCCACCTCTCTTAATGGGCATGTTCAGCTTCGCTTTTTCCAAGCTCAGCTTTTAAAAGAAATGAGTTTTTGATAACAACCTCATCTCCTTCTTTTAATCCATCCATAACTTCTATGAATTCTCCCTTATCAGATCCTTTGATATTAATGGACTTTGCTTCAAAAACATTGCTTTTGGATTTAATAAAGATAAAAGTTTTTCCATCTATTCGTTGCGCTGCGGAATGAGGCAGGCTCAGAAGATCAGATTTTTCGCTGACAACAACTTGGGCTTTGATGAAATCCCCTGGATGTAATTCATGTCTAGGATTTTCTAACTGAATAACAGCCCGACCTGTTCTGCTTTCTTCATTAATCACAGGACTAACGTACATAATAAAGCCAGTGCAGAGAAGCTCTCCTTGGTGAGCGAAAATATCAACTTTTTGATCTTTTTTGATTTTAGGCAGCTCCTCTGCAGGAATTGCCAAATTTATCCAAACCGTATCCAAGTTCGCAATAACAAAAACTTGTTTGTCACTTGTAATAACCTCTCCAAGAGTAATGTGACGCTCAATAATTTTTCCATCTATAGGAGAGTCAATCGTATAAATATTTAAGGGAGACTCTTGTGTTGGAAGTTTGTGGATTTGCTCCTCTGTCATGCTTAACGCCAACAGCTTTTGTTTGCTCTGTTCAAGAGTAATCTTTGCATTTTCATAAATATTACGCGTTTGTCTAAATTGAACCTCAGCTTTAACTTGTTTTTTCCAAAGTTTTTCATCTCTTTCAAAGAGGTCTTTGTGTAACCCTAAATTTTTATAAGCAGAAATATAAGATGATTTTACGTCGGCCATTTCACGGCTTTGCAATGTTGCCAGAGCGTCTCCTGCCTTTGCTGTTTCTCCCAAACTCTTAAAAATCTCTTTTACCATCCCAGGCACTGAGGCAGCCACGTGCGTTATTTTGTTTTCATTAAGTGAAATTTGTCCAGGAAATGTCATGCGATGCTGAAAATGACTTTTTGTAAGCAGGATTGTTTGAATATCAAATCTTTTGATTTGTTCGTCTGTTAATTGGATTTCTTTTTTATCTTCATGCGTCTCTTCTGGATTATGATTTTTTTCATTTTGACTCTTTAAAGATGTCAGCTCATCTGTATTAGTAGATTTCTTAAAAAAAATGCTGCTAATTAATACAGATAGACCTATTGTAAGGGCCAGAAGAATCAGTAATATTTTTTTATTTTTCACCCATCGATCCATTTATTCAGCATCCTAAAATCATACATTAAACTCGTTTGCACAAGTTCCCTAAATACACTTTATCCTATCAAATATTAAGATTTAATTAACTTTATCCAGTTTAGTCCCCTTGATGCCCATCAAATTTCTAGCGTTGTTGCATCTATATGTTCAGTCAAAATCCCCCGACTAGATTTTATTGTGTAGGAAATATAAAAGATTTTTACTTTGTAAGTCGGATTAATTATTTTTCTAAGAATAATGGTTGCATTGTCAATTCTACAACAGTCTTTACATTATAGCAGAAAATTCTCGCTCTGCGGGTACATCCGCCATTCTCCGCCCCAATAACGAACCTCAAGACCGGTTTTGCAAAAACCCAGTAAAATCAAGGGTTCTGGACATGCGTACCTTCGGGTCGGACGTTCGCATGTAACGGAGAAATGGAGAATAAAAAGGGAGATTTTGGGGTAAAATCGGTGATTTTGTGATTCTCTAAGTACGCAAGTGTCGGACGACTAAAAGGCGCTAAAGCCTATGAATACTGGGGTTCAGAGGGGCGTTGTTGGATTTGAAAATTCAC
>JAIEMR010000098.1 GCA_019751935.1 Alphaproteobacteria bacterium | reverse complement strand
CGCCTTTTTTAAGGCCAATCACGATAGCAAAATGAGGAATGCCATGCAAAAAATTTAACGTTCCATCTAAAGGATCAATGATCCAACAATACTCCGGATCTGTTCCGGGGATTTCTCCGGTTTCTTCGGTTAAAAAGGAATATCCAGGGCGCGCTTTTGAAAGTTCTTGAATCAGGATGCTCTCAGAGCGTTTATCGGCGGTTGATACGAAATCACCTAAGCCTTTTTTTGACACCTGTAAATGCTCTAATTCTCCAAAATCACGAAGCATTCCTCGTGCCGCTTTTTCTGCAGCAGCGGTCATGACGTTCAAGATTGGTGAGAGAGTTGTGATGCGCCCAGTTGACATGAAATGTTCCTTGGTTTTGAAAAATGATTAGTCTTTTGCGCGTTCAACATAGGTAGCATCATCTGTATTTACGACGATACGCATTCCCGATTCAATGTGGGGAGGAACCATAACTCTAAGGCCATTTTCCAAAATAGCTGGCTTGTAAGAAGAAGAGGCTGTTTGTCCTTTGACAACAGGTTCAGCTTCTTGAATGGTTAAAACAACAGTGTCTGGAAGCTTAACGCTTAAGGGTTTACCTTCGTGAGAGGAAACGTCAACGATCATTCCATCTTGCAAGAAGGCAGCAGAATCACCAACAAAGTCCTTAGACAAAGTAATTTGTTCAAACGTTGCTTGATCCATAAATACCAAGTCATTACCTTCTGCATAAAGATATTGATAAGGAAACTCATCCAAATAAACACGTTCAACTTGTTCTGATGAACGGAATCTTTCGTTCATCTTTCCACCATCAACCAGGTTTTTTAATTCCACCTGCATGTAAGCACCGCCTTTGCCGGGTTGGACATGCTGCGTTTTAACGGCAACCCAGAGTTTGCCTTGATGCTCAATTAGATTTCCAATTCGAATAGAATTTCCATTAATTTTCACAATTGTTTTCCTGGATGATTTAAAAGATTACTTGATTGTGGTAGCGGAGGAGGGATTCGAACCCCCGACACACGGATTATGATTCCGTTGCTCTAACCAACTGAGCTACTCCGCCACAGTATGACTCATTTCATAAAGATGACTATAGCTTTTAAGCTAACCCTTTGTCAAATATGAAGATTGTTTATCAAGAGTTTTAGTCTGTTTGCTCCGTGTAATCTTAACGCCAACCGATTTAGCCGTATCTAAGGCATTCATTTTCATTGCGCTGATTTTAACTTTTTGAACACGAGGGTCGCTTAAGCAGTGATCGGCAATTGTTTCGGCAAAATTCTCTATAAAATAAATATGTTCTTTATTGGCAATTGTCTCAATATCTTTGGCTAAGGTTGCGTAACAAAGGACTTGTGAAGTATCTGTGTTAGGTTGAGGCAAGGGGGCGAGGTAGTTGCATTCCAAATTAATAAGCACATCTTGAGGGGTCCCTAGTTCATGAGGATAAACGCCTATTTTGCATCGGATCAAAAGATCTTGTATCACAATAGACCATGCGCGTTTGGCTTGGTTTAAAGGAGCTGGCTCATCATATTCAAAATCAACAGAAAAATGAGGTTCTTTTCGAGTGCTTAGCATTTGGCTTCCTAAGAGATGATCTTTATATTTTAATCGTATACTGAAATGGATTGATTTGGAAAGGCCCACCCCATGTGTTGTCCATTATCAAGGGCAAGCATCTGTCCTGTAAGAGAAGGGGCGTTTAAAATAAACTGAACGGCCTCAGCAATTTCTTTTAGTTCTGGTGCCCTTTGAAGTGGGGTGTTTTGGCATTGCTTTTTAAAATGATCTTCGCTTTGCTTATTATTTATCAATGTAGGACCAGGGCCAATCGCATTAACGCGGATCTTAGGAGCTAATGCTAAAGCCAAAGTCTGGGTTAACGTCCAAAGTCCCGCCTTACTAAGGGTATAGCTTATAAAGTGAGGGGTTAAATTCCACACGCGTTGATCTAAGATATTGATAATATTGCCAAAAGTATTTTCAGGAAGCTGATTTGTAAATTGCTGCGATAAAACGAAAGGAGCTCTTAGATTGGTTTCCATATGCAGATCCCAGCTGTTTCTATCTGCCGTTTGGACTGAATCATATTCAAAGCTTGAAGTATTATTAATCAGGCAATCCAGAGTGCCAAGTTCTTTATTAACTCTCTGTATAAGGTTTGAGTAAGAGGATTCATCCCTTAAATCAGCCTGAAA
The DNA here is from genome assembly GCA_019751935.1 of Alphaproteobacteria bacterium. Lineage (GTDB taxonomy): Bacteria > Pseudomonadota > Alphaproteobacteria > Paracaedibacterales > CAIULA01 > CAIULA01. The sequence goes on along the minus strand of JAIEMR010000098.1, from coordinate 3,847 downwards.
AGCAGCACTTTTAATTCCAAGTGTGGAAAGTTCTCTTAAAAGCTCTAAGGCTTCATTTTTTGAGGTGTTATAATGAACAGCTACATTCCATCCTTGCATGGCAAAATGTGTTGCAAGGGATTTTCCAATGCGTTTCGCGGAGCCAGTAATAAGAAGTGTTTGTTGTTTGCTCATATAAAAAAAGGCCCGCTTTTTTAAAAACAGGCCTTCTCCATAACTCGTTGAGTCTGTGGATTTTAGTAGCCTTCGCGTTCTAAGCGTTTACGCATTAGTTTGCGATAGCGACGTACTGCCTCTGATTGCTCGCGGGCACGTTTTTCTGACGGTTTCTCAAAATGACGACGTAGCTTCATTTCACGATACACGCCTTCGCGTTGCATTTTTTTCTTTAAAACACGCAATGCTTGATCAACGTTATTGTCTCTTACGGTAACTTCCACGGATTAACTCAACTCCTTTCTAAAAAGTGTTCAAGATTCTACCTATTAAGATACAAGGAAAATTAAAAAAATCAAGGTTAAATGGATAACATTTGAAAAAGCCTTAAGTTCTTGTTGCATTTCCATTTCAAATCAAGTACTAATGTTGAATATTGACGCGGGGTAGAGCAGCCCGGTAGCTCGTCAGGCTCATAACCTGAAGGTCGTTGGTTCAAATCCAGCCCCCGCAACCAGAATTCCTCCAGAATGCATGCATAAAATCTGCCATATTTTTTCTACGGTGTTGGGTGTTGGGTATTTGCCTTGGGCACCTGGGACGTGGGGATCTTTGGCGGGTTTGTGTGTGTCTCTTTTTGGGCTTGTTTATTTTTCTTTTCAGCCTCTTACCTTTATTTATACATCTCTTGTAATATTTGCCCTTGGGTGGATCTCAAGTGCTTATGTGCTTAGGAAAACCTCTTATAGCGATATGGATCCCAGTTTCATCGTGATTGATGAGGTTGCTGGACTCTTTTTTACAATTGGTCTTGTTGGTTTGTTTTTTCCACTAACTCCCCTGATTCTTGTGGGGAGTTTCCTATTATTTAGATTTTTTGATATTTTAAAGCCCTGGCCTATTGGGTGGATTGATAAAAAATTAGCAATGTCTCAAGAAACTGCAGCCTTTGGAATTATGCTAGATGACATGTTGGCAGGTTTAATGGCGGTTGTTGTGCAGGTCATAATATCTAACTTTAATAATTTTTTAATAAAAACAATAATATCATAACATAAATTATGATTCTTTATAGGATAAGAACATGAAAAAAACGTATTCATTAATTATCAGTATTATTACCGTGTTTATTTCTTTGCAGGCAATGGCAATGGATCCGGTGGTTTCGTCTTTGTTGACGAAATCTGATTCTCAAATAAAATCTTTCAGAGGGAATTATGGTGAAAATATTTTTCATCATTTGCTCACTCAGTTTCAGATGTCTGGGGGAACAGATGCAACCTTAAACAGTCAAATAGTAGATAGCGTTAGGCGTTTTCCTGAGCTTTTGTTAATTCCTGATAATGATGGACAGTTTGCAACCGATTTTGTTGAGGGCTTACTTCTTCCTTTGGATGTTTATAAAACTTTAGCGCAGCGGTTTAAGGTATTACTTTATAATCCCGTTTCTAATGCTGAAGCAGAAAAATTTATGAGAGAGATTGCGCCAAGTTTGCTAGGTACTATTTCTAGGGATCTAATGGTGGATGAGAGTGCTCTTCGCTCTCAAGCTGGTTCTAAACATGATGCCACGAAGGCAGATATTGCTAAAAAAGCTCTTGCTAGATTTCAAGCAGCACGGGAGGTTTACGATAATTTTGTTATAAATGGATCACGAGGGTTGTTAAGGATTCAAGTTAAGGGAATGGGGATTCCTTTATTCATGGTACCTGTTGATTATGCGCGAAAAGAGTTTATAGAGATGCTTTTTAAAAATGATGATGGGGGCGGCATAAATGCTTTTACGAATCCTCTTTTTAAGCTTGAAATAGATAGAAAAGCATTAAAATTTATTGATTTAGTAAATAATAGTTATTCAGGTTTATATCCTGCATTTAAAAACGGCGGAGGTTATTTTGATAGGTTCTTTGACCTACTAAAAGGTGACCCAGATTACAATGATCCAAGGTTTTTGGATGGCATACTGTATGCAATGAGTCAGGTAGGACACCAAAAGGATGGCGAAACACCTGTTATCAGCAAAATGCAGATGGATCAATTGCTTGGTAGGTTTCCAGCTTTAAGAGATAAAATTAAAAACTTCTCTAAACCTTTTGGTGGATTAGAAGCTTATTTTGATGAAGACATAAAAAGTCAAAGAGTTCATATGCTTTTGTCCACACCAGTGAAAATGGGTGAATCTTTCGATCCCATTGGATTTGTTACCGATGCTGTTTCTAAGGGATGGTACACTTTACCCGATTATTTGATGGCTGATTTTGGAAGAGGGGGACATAGAACATTTGCTGATTATTTCAGGGTTGTCAGTACGCGTGAAGGACATGACTCTATAAATCCAGGTTTCTGGGATTACTTGTATCGTAATCCATATTTTAATAACACAAAGGAAAACTCTGCTGTTAGAGCCTTTTTAATCGGTCTAGATATGTCTATGCATAAAGCAGATTTTACAGCCGTTGCTCCAGATGAATCCTTTAATCTTGAAATATTTCGTAAAGGTGTGATGAGCAGTTTGATCAAAAAAGATGATGCTTTTACGGGGCAAACGCTAACTGGAACAAAAGCTGCACGTGCGATGCATCTTATGAGAAAAGCAAATCATTTTATTGAAATGTACGGTATCGAGATAGGTGTTCGTGATGAATGGGGAGGTTTAGCTTCTCCTAGCGGGCAAGAGGTTATAAGCAATGAAATATTAGATACTATGGGTGGTTTTTCTCCCAGTGGACTGAATCTAAAACGCAAAGCAACGAAAGATGAATTTTTGGCAGCCATGGAGGCTCTTCGTGATGTAGTCCTGGAAAAAGGTTTAAAGCCGGTTATCCTGAAGATGGAGAGAGATACGTATCTAAGTCCCCTAGACGAAGCAGGTAGAGAGGCGCTAAAAAGACACCGTGAAGCTGTTGTTTTATGTGCTGAGTGGATGGAGAGCGAAAGTAGTGGTGTTCCTGAGATCGATCGTATTAAAGGGATGGTAGCTACAAGTTCTTTGATACTTCCAGCACAGAGTATTAAAGAACGTCTCTACAGGATGGAGGATCGTTTCAATGTTCCTGGTTTCTTTATAAAAAACAGGGCAGAGGTAGATAAGCACTTACATGATGGTGACTAATCATCATTTTTTAAAAAGAGGTTGATCAGTATTTTTTACGGGGTGCAATAAAAAATGACATCGACTAGTATCACAGGTGAATATAAATTGTAACCGTGGGAGTCTTAAAAGATGCACGGATCTCTTTTCGAAAATTTGTATTGTAACAGTTTTTCTGGAATCATTCAGAGAAACAAAGCTGGTTCTCATCCCTTTGGTTTTAATCAAGAACAAGGAGATGAAAATATTTGGGAAGAAAGTGAATTCTCAATCAATAAACCTAGCGTTTTTGAATTTGCAGGGCAGGAAGAAATGACAATTTTTCCACTCAAAAACGGAGCAGTAGTCGAATGTGCTTGGCCTGAGCTTTTGTATAGAAAATTAGTCCTAGGTTTCCTGGGGGTTATTTTAGTAGCTTTTTTAGTAAACGTTTTTTAGTCCTATATGTTAATGCAGTTTTCTAAGGCTTGAGTTGCATTTTCCTGTGTAAATCCGCTAATATAACCCAAAATTGCTTATTGTTTTTGGGTTCAAATGATTGTTGTTGCTGCACTTTATAAGTTTACTGACTTGGCTGATTATAAGGCTCTCCAATTACCA
>JAIEMR010000190.1 GCA_019751935.1 Alphaproteobacteria bacterium | reverse complement strand
CTCACCAGCGGCTTTAAACTCGAGCATTGGAAAAAGCGCCCCTACCGCGCACCACACCATACTGCATCTGGCGTGGCACTGGTCGGTGGCGGTTGTCACTTCCAGAAATTAATGCGACTTTACAGAAATAGATGCGACACGTTACTGAAACTAGTAAAACAAAAACAAAAAAATGTATCTCTTATAGACCAAGCATTAAATCCAAGAATTTCTCGGTATTGCCTATGACAATACCATTTGATCATCACTTTACTAAAGTCAACTCAAGTACACGACTTGATTCAAAATTGCTCAATAATGGTAAAGAGTGGATAGCATGGTGGTATGTTGGAATAGTCAAAAATAAGCTAGCTGAAACTCAGCCACATGTGTTGGTTGCGTTTAGAGAAGTTTTGGCCGATGGGCTATCAGAAGAGGTTTTTCATCAAAAAATTCAAGTAACGATGCTAGGCCAAGTTAAGATTGGAAGTGTTTGGAAAGATGGATTCTGTATCAAACAAGCCCAATTTGAGCATGAAATATTTGATGTTGATTTCACGTATAGAACATGGCAAACAAATAGCTTTAAATCTGCATCAGCAGATAAAAAACCTGCGCCATTCATTCAGTCCATTTACCCACTTGAATACCAAAGTAATGATAGAACTTGGCTACTAGAATTCTCACTATCGACTGGAGGAAAGTTGGTAATTCCATGTTTAGAATATTTCGCGCGATGCTATGGGTGCTCTGGTGAGCTAAAGCGCGTTTTGGTGACTTATCCTTGGGAAGATAAGGTTAATATTAATGCTGACACAGCACTCAAAAGACTCTATGCACCACTGGATGAAGGTGAGGTTGATGACGGAAGTGTGTGGAAGGTTAAACTAAAGCAACGCTTATACAATGGAGATGTAATATTTCTAGCTCACGCAAAATATGACAAAGCTTACACTGGCGCTGTAATCAAACAAATATATACCTCAATATTTAACCAATATGACGCATCCAAACCCGATAGACCAATTTTCACCAAAATAGCGCCTTGGTTTCAGGGGGATGCACAACTTTCAGTGAAAGGTATTTGGTTCGACAATCGTAAATCATTCCTTGCACTCAATATCCTTGGTGGTAGCGAGCCCAATGGAGTTCTTATAGAGCGCGATAGAACCAATACAAATAAAACCAATATCCCAGCTGATGTCGCCGATGCTGGAAAAGCATGGAATGGTGCGCCAGCAAGAATATTAACACCACCTCAAATCATAGACTTAACTGGAAATTTAGAACCAGATCACGGCGCACCTATAATTGAGGTGCAAGACCCAAGTTATGTAATACTTGGTAAGCCGCGCGAGATAAAGGATGTAGTCAGAGAAAAAGCCAAAAGCTCAAAAGGTGAGTTGACCAATGGGGCAGAAGCAACTGTATTTGCTACTGGAGATGCTTACAGCTCAGAAAAGGATGTTGGTTATGCGTCTATTCATGCAAAAAATGAACTTGAATCAAATGGCGCTCTTAGAGATATGTGGAATGCCATGTTGTATTTCCAGCAAAAATATCCTAAACAAATAAAATCTGTTGAATGGTTCACTTTTGATAACGGGTATCAGGATAATGGCGAACCCAATCTCATAGCACTTAATCCATTTTCTAAAGAGACTGGAAAAGATCTAGAAGGTGAAATTAGAAACTGGCCCTACTTCGACACTAGATCACTACAACGTAGAGGCATACTGGTTTCACGTATCGGAATTGATGGGCAATTTGTCTACATCGTAGAGATTCAGCGCAGACCTAGGAGTGTTGAAAATGAAGATGGCATAGCGTACTCCTCAGAAGAGTCGTACACAGGTTTTATATTTAAGGCAGAAAGTCAGCAAGAAGTAGAAGAGGTCATAAAATATTTTATGAATAGAATACGCTATGTAAAAGGGATCGTTAAAAATTTATTGAGAGATTGCCCAGTTAGTATGGCAAGTGCGTTTCAACACAAGAGCGCAGGATTTGAGACTATTCCTTGTGAAGCTGCTGTATTAAATGCTTTGGGTAAAGTAAATATAACAATTGGATGAAAAATGTACGCCAAAATAATCTTTGCCTTAGTTGAAGTGCAAGTTAAATTACCTTTTTACATGATTAGAAAGTGTTCTTGAGGGCAAATCTGAGTTGGGTACTCTCCATTTTCAAATCCCATTCCTGAGCCTCAGCTTAGCTGATGTGAAAACTGTCCGTGTAAAGGGGCAACTCCAACTCCACTATGAATCACACATGAGAACGTGTAGGCTGACTTCCGTTCACTGCGCATCCTTCTTGTACGTCCATGCAACCTTTGCGCTGGGACAAAAAAAAACGGGTCATTCTGCCCCCATGACTCTAGTATTCGCGGCTCATAGTCTCCGATATATTTCTGAAATTTGGAGTAAAGGGTAACATTGCTTGCTTGGAAGTTAAAAAGACTCAATGGGATTTTGAATCTTTCGAGACGATAGATTAATGCAGAATCCAGAGCGTTACTACCTAGGGAAGCTTTAAAACATTCCTTCGTACAATATATAGGGTGGGGTGCTATTTTTTGAGAGATTAAGGCTTGGTGTATTAATTTTATATTTTTATTATGATCGAGCTGGGGTCTTTTAATAGGTACTCTAGAAGCGATAGTTAGTCCAGCCTTATAAGAGTGGCCATTATACGTAGTAGTCGCGTTAACACTACCAAGTCTTTCAACTACTAGCCTCTCATCTATGAATTTCCATACTAATGAATGTACTAATGTATAGTTTGCATTAACCTCAACGGAACATAGGATTAATAAGAACCAAATTAAACAAATTTGCATTATTAAATGCGATTTTAAATTTTTCACTCACATCGAAAAGGAGGGATTAATTTCTGGCTTATAGATTTCAATAAGCCAGAAATTTCCAGCGATGTTTTAATCTTTATAAAAAAATCAATATTTAGAAGAAAATTGATTTGTATACAACTCTGATGCCTCCTTCCACTGCTTACTATTATTTATTGGAGAACTTTTCATATTATTTGATGTGGAACTAATGACAGGACTCCATTTCCCAAGAATTACTTCTTGAATAAATATATTGGTTGTGAGATCGGTACTGTTGTCTGAAGCTAGTGCAGTAATGCTTGTGCTTAGGGCTAATAACGAAACTACTAAGATAGATTTTTTAATCATGATGCTTACCTTTAAATAAATAAAATAGAAAATTATCAGTGAAAATTTTATTTTCAAACCAATAATGTAATCTGTATTACATTATTATATGGGCGCAGATCATTGTCAACATAAATTTATAATCTGAGTTATAATATTTGGATTCTAAATATTATGTGTGGTTACTTATGACAAAAGCTGGGCGACCTAGACGCTATGATCTGGATGATTCCTTGAAAAAAGCCATGCTCGTTTTTTGTAGTAAAGGCTATGAAGGTACGACGATGAGTGACTTGATAGAATCCCTTGGAATGAAGGCGCCTAGCATTTATGGTGCTTTTGGAAACAAAGATAGCTTATTCAACAAAACGGTTGAACTGTATTTAGAGTTACTAGAGAAAGGGCCTTTAAAGAAGCTTAATGAAGTAGATGATATAGAAAACGCACTTGAGAAAATGCTGGAGGAAGAGGTGAGTTTGTTTCTTAGTCTAGGAATGGCCTCTGGCTGTTTGATAATGACAGCTGCTATAAACTGTGCCCCAGAACATCATGAGCATGTAGTCCATCTTAAACAATTAAGGCAACTTTACAAATCCGCCTTGGAAAAGAGATTTTCCCGAGCATTGGTAGAAAATCAGATAATCAAGGATGCAAAACCAGATAGATTGGCTGAGTTTTACCTTACATTTGTGCATGGACTGGCATTACGAGCTAAAGATGGAGCATCCAAATTGGATTTACTAGCATCGTGTAGATTTGCATCTACAGTTCTAAAACCTCTGCTTACGATGAATAATGAACATTAAGTATTTTTAGTTACCCATTTAAGGTTGAATGCCGCCACATAATAAGCCGAAGCATGCTAGGACACGACATCAGCTTATTTTCATTTCATGACATATATAACTCCTGATTAACGTTTTTTTGGCGGCGGCATATCTGTGATGGTCCCCTCCATCACCTCCGCCGCAAAACATATAGTTTCTGATAAGGTTGGATGTGCGTGAATGGTGAGTCCAAGGTTGTGCGCATCAGCACCCATTTCAATTGCCAATACAGCTTCAGCCAATAACTCACCCGCATTGATACCGACAATGCCTGCACCAATGACACGATGGCTGTCTTTATCAAAAATCAGCTTAGTCGTGCCTTCAGTTCGTGCAATTGAAAGCGCACGGCCACTCGCCGCCCATGGGAAGCTGGCTTTTTCAATCTCGATACCTTTGGCCTTAGCTTCGGTTTCGGTCATGCCCACCCAAGCGACTTCAGGGTCAGTGTAGGCCACGCTTGGAATCACGCTAGCAACAAACTCCACTTTATGACCAGCGATGACTTCCGCTGCCACTTTAGCTTCATGCGTGGCCTTATGTGCCAACATAGGTTGACCAACAATGTCGCCAATCGCGAAAATATGCGGTACGTTGGTGCGCATTTGCTTATCTACCGCAATAAAGCCACGGTCATCCACCGTCACCCCTGCGTTTTCTGCTCCGATATTTTTACCGTTGGGGCGGCGTCCGATTGACACTAATACGCGGTCATACACTTGCGTTTCTTTAGGGGCTGCTTCACCTTCAAACGAAACATGAATACCGTCTTTTTTCGCTTCAATTTTTGAAACTTTAGTCGAAAGCATAATACTTTCAAAACGCTTTTCCATACGCTTTTGCAATGGGCGCACCAAATCACGGTCGCAACCTGTGATTAGACCATCCATAAACTCTACGACACTGACTTTTGTGCCAAGTGCGTCATACACCGTACCCATTTCAAGGCCGATAATCCCGCCGCCAATCACTAACATACGTTTTGGAATATCCGCCAAAGCCAACGCGCCTGTGGAATCCATAATACGCTCATCTTCTGGCGCTCCTGGGAATTTAGTCGCTTGCGAACCAGCAGCAATAATGGCGTTTTCAAAACCAACCTTGGTCACCTTACCATCAGCGGCAGTCACTGCGATTTGATTAGGGCTGGTAAACTTACCCACGCCTTGCACAACCGTCACACCGCGTTGCTTTGCCATACCCGCTAAGCCGCCTGTAAGTTTGCCAACGACTTCGTTGGCTTTCCAATCACGCAATTTATCTAAATCAATATTTGGTTTGCCAAAGGTTAAGCCATGATGTGCTGTCTCTTCTGCCTCAGTGATCACTTTGGCTGTATGCAATAAAGCTTTAGAAGGGATACAACCGACATTTAGGCATACACCACCAAGGGTAGAATAGCGCTCAATTAGTACCACTTTTAAGCCCAAATCTGCCGCACGGAAAGCCGCAGTATAGCCACCCGGGCCAGAACCCAACACAACCACTTGAGTCGTTAAATCATTATCCCCCGTTGCCACAGCCGGCGTTGGAGTTACTACAGGTACTGGTGACTGGGTGACAGTTGCAGCAGCCGCTGGAGCAGGTTCAGCTTGAACTGGCGCACTTACAGTTGCCTCAGCTTCTACCAGTAAAATCAAAGAGCCTTTGGCGACTTTATCACCCACTTTAACTTTGATTTCTTTTATAGAGCCTGCATAGGGTGATGGAATATCAATAGAGGCCTTTTCTGATTCGACTGTTACCACTGTTGTGCCTTGGGCTATAACATCTCCGACCTTGACTAGCACTTCAATAACATCGACGATATCAATATTGCCGATGTCTGGTATGAGAATTTCTTTTAACTGCATGTTGTAAGTCCTAAATGAAAGGTTGTCAGATGGAAGATAAGGGTGATGAGTAAATATTGATTTACTTTATATATCTCCCACTCCACGATGCAATGACGTCAGCTATAAACTCCGCATCGACCTTATTAGTTATAAGGTGATCGGCACTGCCAAGCGAAAGAAAACTTTTAGGATGAGATGCTGCATGAAACATCGTGGTCGCATGATCTAT
>JAIEMR010000046.1 GCA_019751935.1 Alphaproteobacteria bacterium | reverse complement strand
TGAGGTTATATTAAACGCTTTAAAAAGAACTGATGATCAATCTGTCAAAGCTAATAACGCAGGGCTTTTAATTCAAGGCCTTGTTCATTGTCCCGCAGGCCAAAAAGAAGGCATAGATACCGTCATTAAAATTGTCATTTATGGCGTTAACAGCGTTTCCACAAGCTTACCAGAACAAATAAAAATTCTGATGGCAACTCAAGGAAAAGAGGATCCGCTTGAATATATTATTAGGCAACCAGAACATCCTGAAAATAATCACATTAGTGCCTTTTATAAACAACGCTTGCCTAAAGCTTTAGGGATATTTAGCTCCTCCGGTACATTTGAAGAAAGACTAGCTACTCGTACTGACAATTTTGAAGGCGATGTTAATCTTGTCTTAACAATGTTCTTTACATTGGTTAAAGCCCAAACTCTACAACATATCCTCTTTAATGCTGTCGAAAATGAAGCAGACAAAAGATTACAAACTGAAATCGCTGCGCTAGAAAACACTCTGAGGCCTTTAAGTTCTAACCCCAAAGCAAATCAACAGAAAAAAGAGCTTGGAGATAGAGTTGCTGCGATGAAGAAGGAAGTTAAATCACTATCAGAACAAAGAGCACACCAACAAAAAATTGCTCAATTTGAAGGGCTTATGAGAAACATGAAAGAGTACAGAATTGTTTCCGAGGCGGAGATAAAAAGAATCAGAGACCAAAAGGAAGAAAAAGAGAAAAGACTTAAAGAAAATAGGAAAACCAGACCCATTTCAGTTGGGAAAATTATAGACTTTCTATCACAGCGCTATAGCGTTGTAGATATGACTAACTCTGAAAAACAAGCCCTTTTCCGTTTATATTTAAATACGGACAATGAAGAAAATCCTCTGGCTTTATTGACAGAAGAAGGAGCACTTCGTTTACTTGAAGATCTAGGATACGTAATAGATGATAGACATGACTCAAAAGCAATAAGAGCCCATCAAGAAAGCTTGGCCCATGAACTCGCCAAAAGAAGAGAAAGAAGAGAAGAAGAAACTCTGATTAGGGAGTTTGGGGCGCTTAAAGCGGAAATCGAAGAAGCTTATAGACAATTCAAAAGCACACATAAAACTAAGGTAAGAGATGTTTCCGCATCAACGCTCTTTCTGCAATCTTTAATAGAGTCCTTAAAAGTTCGTGAAAACTTTATTGCAACAGGCTATGCAGATACAGATCAGATAGACGAAGCCAACATGTTAGCCAAACAAATCGCTACAATTTTAGCCCAAGGTCACGGAGTCGGAGGCCTTAAATTACGCATAGCAACAAAACCAGAAAAAGCAATTATGAAAGAGGCTGTAAATCTCTTTATAAAAAGAGTAAACCTTAAAACTCTTAAACTTTATATAAATCAAGGTACAGAACTAAGGACTAGAAACCCTCGGATTATTAAACATGAACAAATTTTATGGGCATTAGCTAATCTTGCCCTTTTGAAAGAAACTCCGGACTGGGATGAAAAGGAGGAAGAAGAAAAGCTTGCCCTGCTTTTCTCAAAATTAGAAGATGGCATTCTAAGTGAACTTCCTCTGTCAAGTCTTGAAAAATTAGTTAAATAATTTAATCCTTTCACATCACCAATTATACATATAGAAAAGCATTGCTAGTTTTAAGCTGCGGTCAACTCTGCCTTCTTTGATGAGAACATCAATAGCCCGTCCACGGCTTTGTACAATTTGTACTTCATCAATCCCCATACCTCCCCTTATGGCATAATATGGCTTTAAAGGTCGGTCTGATGGAATTTCTCTTGTGTGTATAAATGGAGCTGGTTCGTTTGGATTAACGCCATAACCCTCAATAAGAGTTCTTAAAGAATCAATTTGAGCTTTATAACGACCGTCTAATACTGCTGTTTCTGAAATTTCATTATCTTGGTTTACTAAATCAATCTCAGCGCCTATATCCGTTAAATAAAGCATTGTTCTTTGATCATCTTCAATATCACCAAACGCCGATTGTTTTAAGTGATTCGCTATTTCATAAGCCTCCAGTTGCTTGGATATCGCGAGGCGTTGTTCTGGAGTAACTTCAACGCCAACCTCTAGAATTTGTCCTTGAAGAAAGCCCGCTTTTGTAACAATCTCAGCGTCTCTTTTTCTATATCCATTTTGGTAAAGTGCCTCAAAATAACCGTCTAGCCATATTTGTAATTCAGGGGCAAAAACTTTTGTATGAGAATCTGGCTTTGGATCATTTTCGTCGTTTGTTGCCTCTGCCATCGATTTTGTATATGTCTCGTCAACAGTTAGTTGTTTAGAATAACGCGCAGCTTCAATAAAGGTCTGTTCAAAATGTTTTGCTTCTTCAGGTAAAAGATTATTTGCTATAAGTAACGCTATTATTTGTTTTATTTCTTTAAAGTCTTTATCTTGCAAGGCAAGATGAAAAAGCTCTAGCGATCGGCTCTCATCTTCAACATCAAAAGGTATCTCACCTAAAGTACTTAAAAATGCCTTTAACTGAGTCAATTCATTTGCAGTAGAAATCCTTCTTAACGAGGCCACAAAACCATCAAAAACAGCCTGTTGAGCACGGCTTATCTTTGAGACTTTGTTTATTTTTTTCATAATTTCTTTAGGGTGTTGGACAAGTATCTCTAGAGAAAATCCTTTTAAATCCTCAGATGTAAAAAATGGACTAGCGCTGTGGACTAAAGCCTTTCGTATTATTCTTTGATCGTCGTCCCCAAATTCGCTTAAATATCCATTTGCTATATAAGAAAAAACCGATAAACGATGTCTTCTTAAAAGCGGATCGCGCACAGTGGGCGCAAGCATTCCATTGTTAAAACATTTAAAAATATGAGAGACAAAATCTTCAGGAGGGATTTGTTTTATCCCCATATCTCTGCCAATTTCTATAGCTCCGCTTTTTAATTTCTCGAAAACATTAGTCTTAAGTTTCTTTCTTGAAAGCTCCTATTTGCCAGAAAGAAGCTCAAGAAGGACATTATCAATTATGGTCACTAACTCTGCTGCTGTTTTTGGGTGCCTTGATTCTTCCAAAATTTTTCTTTTTGCTTCGTCTAAAAGGATAAAAACATTGTTGGCTGTCCTCTTTCCCAAATGTAATTTTGCGCAAACCTCAGTCCATATATGCTTATCAACGTTAATGATCCATTTACGATATTTTGCATTATCCTTAGTAAGCAGAAAAATCAAATACCCAATAAAATTTTCAGCAGAGTTATGAAAATCTAGTCCTCTTAAATACTCAGCCTCAGAAGATGAATTTTTTCCTTTTCTGATAAGCCGATCAGTAAGAAACTCTTGAAATTCAATACCTTCTGAGACTGTTTCGGGAGGTCTTTGTAAAGAAAGCTCTTTGGCCTTCCTTAATAGCTCCTCCTCATCATCTGATTCCTCAGCTGCCCCTTGAGGGTATGGGTTCAAAGATGCGAAAATTGCTTGCTGATCAACTAAATCTTGATCAAATCCAGAAGCATCCATGACTTTCTGTAACTCAATAGGATCAAAATCATCATCCTCCATAGAGAAAGCAGAATTCATGACCAGAAAAATAAAAAAGAATAAAACCACAATATCTATTTTTTAAAAATGCACACTGACACATTTTATTACAGATATTGTTAATATAGATTTAACCCATAATGATTATACGTTTTTATCATTGCTGACGATATTTGCTATCACGTTAGATATAACAAGCCTCACCAACCATACAAATACAAAAGGATTGGAAGCTTTAGGCTGCGAGAAATTCTGCCTCTTCTGATTAAAGTATCAATGACTTGACCACGGCTTTTTACCATTTGCTCCTCGCTAATACCAGCCCCCCCTCTTATTGCATAATGAGATTTCGAGGGAATCTCAGAGGGAACTGTCATCTTTTTTACGCCCGCCGGTAATACATTCGGATTTATTCCATACTGACCCATAATTTCACTTATCCAGTCAAATTGATCTCCGTATATTCTAGAATCCAAATCTTGTGTAGAAATCACTTCATTATCGTCTTCATTCACAAGCTCTATTTTTGCCCCACTGCTCGCCAACTTGAAAACAGCCTTTTGCCCTGCTCTTACCTCAGGAAATGCTATAGCCTTCAATTCGTTTGTCATAGTATAAGCTGCCATATGATTAGAGGTGATTTCTGCTTGTGCCTCTGTAACCTCGGCGCCGCTTTCCATCATTTCCCCCTCCAACATGCCTTCATATTCAACAATATAAGCATTTCTTGGAATATATGCGGCTTTGTGGAATGAACTAAAGTACTCTCGCAGCCATAACTGGAGCCCTTGATTCAATACCTTTTGTTTAGACCACAATGCAGGCTCCGCTCCCCCTTTTTTCGCATCCCGTACTTTTTCTATTGTTCTACCGTAAAGCCGATCATAAGGAGTATATTTTTCATAATGAGCAGCCTCCATAAGAACAGATTCAATATCAAGAACACCCTCAGGTAAAAAACCATTCTCTACAAGCTGCCCCAAAATTCCGTGAATTTCTTCATCTGGCTTATCTTGCAGAGCCACTTGTAAAAGTCCTAATCGTCTTTGCTCTTTTTCAATATCTAGTGAATAAATATCAAAATCGCTCAAAAATGCTCTCAGCCCATATAAATCATTTTTTGATACTAACCTGCTTAAAGGAGCCACAAATTCCGCAAAAACGTGATGTTGCTCTGGCGTTATTCTTGAAGCTTTATCTATTTTTTCTAAAGTATCTTTGGGTTCTTGGATAAGATATTCCAAAGAAAAACCTTGTAAATCTCTTAATGAAAAAAAAGGACTTGCCCTTTTTACCATTGCTGTTAATTTGATGGGTCTGTCTCGATGTGGAAATGAACGTAAATACCCATTTGTAATTTGGGCAAAGGCAAATAGACGAAATCGTCTTAGAAGAGAATTTTTTGTTGTTATTGGCAATATTCCATCATCAAAACGAAAAATATTGGAAATTAATTTTTTAGGAGAAACACCACTTCTTCCCATTGTTCTTCCAATATTTTCGATACCAGCTTTCAGTTTTACAAGCACATCAGGGGCCATACCTTTTTTTGAAAAGCCTGACTGTACAGCAATAAGATCTAATGAGATAGAGTCAAATTTTTTTCTCCAATCCTTCAAAGTGGTTGGACACTTTGTTTGCCTGGTAAGAAATTCCATCATCTCATACTGGAACATTAAAAGCTGACTTCGTTCTAGTCCTCCTAAGTACAAAACCTTAAAAATATGTGCCCAGTTTTCTCTGTTTACCTGTTTATTTAAGGCTTCAAATCTTAAAGTCACGCCACGTTTTAAAGGCATTGCAAATTCAACTGAATTCAACAAAGTTTCAGAAGGTGCATCACATAAACAAACCGAGTTTAGAAAAGGTTGATGTTTTTTTGTCGATGTTTGATCTAATAAACACTCTTCATATTTTGGAGAGGTTTCAATCTCAGACATCCAACTGGCAAATTGCACAGGATCTATATCATTGGTTGGATCTAGAGACATCTGAATAGCTTTTGTAATATCTGGGTCTTCTGGAATGACTGTGAAGGGAAGCCTTGGGACAGCATCTACCCTTTTCCCAAAGAACCTATTAAAAAGATCCATTGAAGATGCAGGTGTTACTAAAACAAAAATGAGAATCAGTATAAGCATAATAGACTCTTTCACGAAGGTCTCATAAGACCAGCGTAAAAGGAGTTTATTAATATTTGATTAAAGAAAACCCATCTTAAGTTTATATTAATTTCAATTTTGTGTAATATTTTTTAAATTAATTATAATGATTATACATTTTTCGTCATTGCGAGCCGCAAAGCGGCTTGGCAATCCAGGAAATACACTGGATCACCCCGTCGCCTGACGGCGACTCGTGATGACGGTGGTTATTATCATATTTACGGGAGACCTGCTATGTTTCAAAGACCAAACAACTTCAGTCTCCCTGTAACTCTGACCACAATCCATTCTGTGATTCATACACATCCTGCGATCAAGAGCCGTGAAAACTAAGAAAAACCAGTAAAAACTTGCACACTGCGTTACAATATAAATTTAGAAAGATCCTGA
>JAIEMR010000182.1 GCA_019751935.1 Alphaproteobacteria bacterium | reverse complement strand
ACGAATCATCTTGCCTCCGTCTCGTTTCCGCAATCCTCATGGAATTATCCGATGAATGGGAATCTTCTCCAGCTTATCTCAACCCTCAATTCCTTCGCTAAAAACTAACCCTTCACCTCTAACTTTTTCATTACCCTCTTTTCAATTTTACAGAAATAATGTTGCTTAACCAAAACTTGAAAGGGGTAACTTTTTAAAAACGCGTTTATTTGGCCTTGTAGGGGCTTCAAGAAAGCCGGTTGCTATAACCACAGCAGGCAAATGAAATTTTCGATTTTAAACATAACATTCTTATAGTTAGGATATTGCTGCAAATATTTTGACTTTCCACAATAAGACTTTTGGGGGTTTTCTCTGTAGGAACATTGCTAAATTCTGTCAAAAAGATGGGAGAATATTGACTGAAGTTGCAGCCGATGCAGTGCCAGAAACGAGAATAAAGCCGGCCGGGCGGCCGCTGGATGGACTGCTGTTAGCAGCCCGCAACAAGGGCGAGCCGAGCGTGAGCGAGCGAGTTCAACCGCAGATCCGCAGTGTATTCTGTGATACTCGAGGACGCGCGAGCACCAGAGTGACGCCGCAATGCGCGGCTATACAACTTTAGTGAAAATGCTCTATTGAATTGAAAGGTTGCCTTGAAGTAAACATCACTATTGGATAACAAGAGACTCTATGTCATGAATTATTGAAACCTAGACTGCCTCTCTGACAAAGCTTAGCTTTTAATTATTCATGACATATATTATCTTATGTTATTAACATCAAGGAAAGTTATCCTCTATTCTACTAAATAGATAAAAATTTTGAACGTTTTCCGTTCTGAGGAGTCTATAACTGTACAAGGTTTTATTGCTTTTGAATTCAGCGAGTCACCGCGGTCTGTTTTTTGGTTTTTTCAGATCGAGCAACGGTGGCTCGCTTTTTTCTTTTTGAATTACCCAGACTAAGCAAAAGCGAATAAAAACAGCTTCCTTCTTTTTATCAGCGTGACCTTTTGTTAAAAATAAGTATTTTAATTCTCTGCGCCCCTTCGTTTACAATCCTTCTCCAACTATGTCACTGTCTCTTGAATTCACAAAAATGAATGGAGCTGGTAATGATTTTGTCATGCTCGACAACCGAGGTGGCAATCTTCATTTAACAGAGCAACAAATCGCAGCTTTATGCGATCGCCATAGAGGCATTGGCGCAGATGGGCTCTTGGTATTAGAAGTTGTCAAAAACGAGACACTTTACCGAATGCGTTATTACAATGCTGATGGGATTGAGGTTGAAATGTGTGGCAATGGAGCAAGGTGCTTCACTCGATACCTTGCACAGTTAGAAAAGCTTTCTGGGAAGATTGCTTTTCAAACTAAAGCTGGAATCATTCAAGGCGCCCTTCAGGGCGACCAGGTTCAAATTTTGATGAGCACCCCTTTTGATCTTCAACTTAATGAACTTCTGTCACTAGACTCAGTCCAAGAACTGGAACTTCACAGCATCAACACAGGTGTTCCTCATGCTGTCCTTTTTGTCAACAATCTAGCTGAAGCTCCTGTTGTGGAGAGCGGTCAGAAAATTAGACATCATGCCCACTTTGCGCCAGCAGGAACGAATGTTAATTTTGTTCAGATTAAAGAACCTCAGTTGCTTGCAATTAGAACTTATGAACGAGGCGTTGAAGATGAAACCCTTGCCTGTGGCACAGGAGTAGTTGCTTCAGCTTTGATTCATCATTTGCTTTCAGGGGCCTCTTCACCTGTTTTTGTTATAACGAAAGGCGGAGATAAACTGCAGGTCGATTTTCAAGTCACTGAACCTCTTCAAATAAATCAAGTTGCTTTAACGGGCCCAGCTGATTTTGTTTTTAGCGGGACCATCTCTATTTAGTTTTTCAACCTATTTTAAAATCCTATGAATAAAAATTTTCCCTCTTTTGCTGGCGCAAATACCGCCATTGTTACTCCATTTCGTGATGGTAAGGTCGATGAGGAAGCTTTCGCTAAGCTTATTGAATTTCAAATAGCCGCAAATGTTCGAGGTATTCTTCCAACCGGAACTACGGGAGAGGCCCCTACTCTTACTCCCGAGGAGCAGTTGAGCGTTATCGAGTTAACCATTAAAACCGTTAATAAAAGAGCACTTGTCATCGCGGGCACCGGGTCCAATTCTACTGCAAAAACCATCGAGATGACCCAAAAAGCAGAGCGGCTTGGAGCAGATGCAGCCCTCATTGTTGTTCCCTATTACAACAAACCATCTCCCGAGGGGCTTTATCGTCACTTTAAAGAAGTTGCAGCCTCTGTAAAAATACCGATCGTTCCTTACGATAATCCAACACGCTGCGGCATCGAAATGCCAATCTCAATCATCCTTCGCCTTGCTGCCGATTGCCCTAATATTGTTGCCCTCAAGGATAGCGTCGGCAATATTGACCGCATTCATCAACTCAAAGCAGCTCTCCCTTTGCATTTTGAGCTTCTTTCAGGAGATGATATTTTTACCCTTCCTCTATTAAAAGCAGGAGGCGTTGGGGTTTTCAGTGTAGCTTCGAACTTTATCCCTTCAAAGATTGCCCAGCTCGTCTCTTTATTTGCCGCTGGAAAAGCTGAGCAAGCCGAGGCGCTCCACGCGCACCTCACGCCATTTTTTAAGAATATTTTTATAGAATCCAACCCCGTTCCCATCAAAACTGCCTTAGCAATGAAAGGTATGATCAAGGAAGAGTTTAGGTTGCCGCTTGTTGAGCTCACTAAGGAGCACCGTGCTATTTTAGCGAAAACAGTGGAAGAACTAGGTTGTTTTTAATTTAAATAATTTGTTATTGTGAAAAAGATTAACGTTATTATTTACGGATCGAAAGGAAAAATGGGACAGGCCTTATTGGAGTCACTTCCAAGAGAATCTTCTTTAGAGCTTTTAGGCGCCATTTCATCAAAAGACTCAATTGATTCCTTGATGAACAAGACCGATGTTGTCATCGACTTTACGACCCCGCATGCAACCATGGATCTTTTGTTCAAATGCAAGAAAGCAAAAAAAGCCATCGTGATTGGGACAACTGGTCTTTCTAAAGACGAAGAAGCTATTATCTTCGAGGCCTCCAAAGAGATCCCTGTCCTTTTTTCTCCGAACTACAGCATCGGCGTAAATACACTTTTTTGGCTAACTCAAAAAGCAGCTGAACTTTTAGGGCCAGGATATGATGCGGAAATCGTTGAAATGCACCACCGTTTTAAAAAAGATGCTCCAAGCGGCACAGCTAAGCAGCTAGCAAAAGTGATAGCCGAAGTCCGCAACCTTGACTATGAAGCAGAAGCGCGCCATGGACGCGTTGGGATTTTTAACGAACGGAAGCCTTCCGAAATAGGAATCCATGCTTTAAGAGTCGGTGATGCTATCGGAGAGCACACGGTTATTCTTGGAACTTTAGGAGAACGACTGGAATTAACTTATCGCGCTTCAACACGAGCAGCCTACGCTAGCGGCGCACTCAGAGGGGCCATTTGGCTTTCTTCTAAAAAATCAGGTTTATATGATATGCAACATGTTCTAGGAATAAAAACTAGTTAAAAGTAAAATGTCAGATCACCATTTTTACTTTCCTGGACCTACTCAGGCCGGCATTGCCCTTGGCTCTAATCTTGGAGACAGTAACTTGATTTTTAGCAAAGCCATCACACGACTTCAAG
This sequence comes from Alphaproteobacteria bacterium, assembly GCA_019751935.1. GTDB lineage: Bacteria > Pseudomonadota > Alphaproteobacteria > Paracaedibacterales > CAIULA01 > CAIULA01. The sequence goes on along the minus strand of JAIEMR010000182.1, from coordinate 2,405 downwards.
AAATCCACCTTGGTCCTCCTTCTACCTTTTTAGTTTCTTCGTTATACAAAACAGCACCCCTTAATTGCCCGCCCAATTCTCCCGATTTTTTAAATGCTGTTATTCAGTTGGAAACCTCTCTTTCTTCTTATGACTTGATTGGCTTTCTTCAAAAAATTGAAGCTGAAGCAGGTCGCACTCTCCCTCGCATTCAAAATACTCCGAGGACCCTTGACTTAGATCTTCTTTACCATGGTACAAATATCCTTACTACAGATCTATTAACCCTGCCTCACCCAAGGGTCCTTGAGAGAGAGTTTGTCCTTGGACCACTTTCAGAAATGGTTCCACATTTCATCCTTCCTGGGTGGAAAAAAACAGCACAAGAATATTTACTAGATTTAAAAAAAAATCATATCAATTAACTTATAATGAACAAAAAAGATTTAATGGAATTTTTAAAAAATTTAAAAAAAACAGGTCAAAAAATTTCCTGCTTAACCTCATACGACTATCCTTCTGCTCGTCTACTTGATGAAGCAGGCATCGATCTCATTTTAGTTGGTGACTCGTTGGGAATGGTTGTCCTGGGACATCCTGACACAACTCAGGTCACTCTTAATGATATCCAACATCATCTCAAAGCAGTTCGGCGAGGAGCAACCAGGTCAATTGTCGCAGCCGACTTACCTATCAATACGTTTGATACAGTTCCAAAGGCCGTAGAATCTTCTCAAATATTAAGCGCCGCTGGAGCTGATATGATAAAATTGGAAGGAGCCCTTTGTCCACAAATCAAGGCTATTGTTAAAGAAGGAATTCCAGTTATCGCTCATTTAGGAATGCTCTGTCAGCAAATTCTTATAGAGAAACAATATCGAATAAAAGGAAAAACGCCAGAGGAAGCTAAGAGACTCTTGCGTGAAGCGCATGAAATACAAGAAGCAGGAGCAAGTGCCGTCGTATTAGAATTAGTCTCCCCTCCTGTGGCTCAACAAATCACTCAAGAATTAGAGATTCCAACTATCGGAATTGGTAGCGGCATTCATTGTGACGGGCAGATTTTAGTATGGACCGATCTCTTGGGCTTACAACCCTGGTTTCGCCCTTCTTTTGTAACACCAAAAGCAGACCTGGCATCCTCCATCCAAAAAGCTGTTAAGGAGTATATCAATGATGTAAAAACAAACCATGGTGAGTAACCTTTATCAAAAAGCCGCTGCTGGACAAAAACTTGTTCTTGCTGGAGCAATCTTTAACTTAGTTTTAGGAACAGTTAAAACTGCGGCTGGACTGCTGGGACATTCTATTGTATTAACCGCAGATGGCATAGAGTCGATGCTAGACGTGATGACTTCTCTGGGAACTTGGTTTGCTTTGGGCTATGCTTCAAAACCTCCAGATTTAGACCATCCTTACGGTCACGGGAAGGCCGAATCACTAGCTGCGATTATTAGCTCTCTTATTCTTTGGCTTTTGGGACTCACCATTGCTTTCTTTAGTATTCATCGATTGGTGAATGCCTCTCATGGTCTCCCCCCCTATCAACCTAAGGTCTATACTTTAGTAATCTTAATAGTTGTTATCTTATTCAAAGAAACATTTTTTCAACTGATTCATCGGCTATCTCAAAAAATTGGAAGCACTGTTATGCTGGCTGATGCTTGGCATCATCGTTCTGATATGATGGTTTCTTTAACTGCTTTTATCGGCATTAGTATTTCTCTGTTTGCAGGCAGCAGTTACAAAAATGCTGATAGTTGGGCTGCATTGGTTGCTTGTGGAATCATTTTTTATAATGCTACCCATATTTTTCGTTTCTCTCTTGCTGAAATTATGGACACCAGAGTTTCTGATCAGATGGAGAAAACAATTATTCGACTAGCTTGTGAAATACAGGGCGTGAAAAGCGCTGAAAAATGTCGCGTCCGAAAAAGCGGACTCGTGCTCATTGCGGACCTTCATATCAGAGTAGATGGCACGATGAGTGTTAGCGAAGGACATACCATTTCTCATCAAGTAAAAAACCATCTACTTAATGCCGCGTTATCTCTTGAAGATATCACACTCCATCTAGAGCCAGCTTGACTATGGAAAGATCTGCGAGCAACGTCCTATGCGGTAGTGCAACAATTCGTCTGTAAATTGGTTTCCTCAGGTCTTTTTGATTTTAGTACTTCTGTCTCTTGTTAGAGGTGGAGTTGTCAGATTAGACAGAGGTAGGCATGAAGCCTTACGAGCACCCCATGGGGTGCTCGTAAGGTTCGGCCAAGAGTGGTTAGATTAAGTTTGAATAACCAAACTCTAACTACCTCACACCACCATGACCGAACAGACTGATACTACACTTTCTAAAGATATACTCAACCCAATCTTAGAGACTGGCCTTGAAGGCTTGCCTCAGGCCATTTCTTTACTCATCAATC
>JAIEMR010000177.1 GCA_019751935.1 Alphaproteobacteria bacterium | reverse complement strand
GGAATCTGTGAGAGATGGGGAACCTTATTAGGAGAAGCTGAACGAGTTGGAATTAAGATTCCTGCTATTGACGCTCTTATTGCCTCTACTGCTCACGTACATAATTTAAAAATTGTAACCAGAAACGTAAACGACTTTGAAAAATGCAAAATTGGCATTGTTAACCCATGGACTTAATCTACAATACCTTTAACAATATTAACTTCTTGGTTTTATTATCTCTTTTCCATAGGAGGCAGCCCCAGCTTCATTTCACTACAATCCTAGATAACGCAAATATACGTTATCTAGGAAAGTGATACTGTCTTCTTAACCTATACCGGGAATTGTCCCATAAAGGCTTAAACGTGCATAATATTTTATATATTCATAAGGGATTGTAGAATACCCTCCATTGCCCCACCAAGCTTTTCTCTCTTTATCCCACCAATGATTTTTAAACTCAAAACTGCCTGTAGTGTCATCATAGCCTACTAAAGTAATAGCATGATAAGGCATACTGGCATTTTCACTATCACTTAACCAAGATTCTATAGATTTAATGGGTGGTAATTTTACACCTTTTCTTCCATCTTCCCAACCACTTACCATTACTCCGTCTGCCGAAGCTATAGGTATTTCAACAACTACAGGTACATCTCGTAGTAAAGTAAACCTAATATTACTTAAATCTCCATCATCAAGAGCAGGTGTTGTTAATTTTGGAATACGCCCGTCTCTAAGATGTTGCCTCATAAACGGAACTACATTTCCATCATCTCTATCTAAAAGAGGGTGAACACTTCTAAAGTTGAATTTTCTTAACCGTTGAAAATTTGAAGGCTCTTCCACAAGACATACATTACTATCATTAAAACCCCAATATTTTTCTTCTACCACCCCTTTATCACGTACATAATTCATGCCTACTCCAAGATTCATTATCCCATCCGGGGCGCAAACCCCTTCAGATTCAATATTGGCCAATTTTGCAATTTGGCCTTCTGACAACCTTATCCCTGGATTAAACCTCTCAAGAGCAGCAATAGAGGCAAAACTTACACAAGAATTAGATTCTCCTTGGTTTTTTGGAGGGCTCATAAATTGCCTCAAAGAATGTTTTGGTATTTTAGGATCATAACTTGTAATCTCTTCTCTTAATATCCTCGTGGAACCAGCATGAATATTGAACATTTCTATAATGCTTCGAGGAGTTGGCGGAATTCCAACTAATCTCTTAAACTGCCTTTCAGCTCCATAAATTAACTCTTTTGCAACAAAAGAACTGGCTGCTATAGGCGCCGCTAATGCTATAGATAAGCTCAAAACAAAAAATACTTTACAGGTTAAAGGCAAAATTTTTGGCATACAAACCTCCTTTATTAAAATATGCAAAAAAATAACACCTTAAGAAACACGCATGAAGTTGAAAATTATTACAATTATCTTAATTTTAAAATAATTTATTATCAAAAATGATACACATATTAGAATTATCGGTTGTAATGGTGTGCCCTAAGCAGCTTTAATTTGTTGAACAAATAAGGCAAATTGAGTTGCATAACAACCCTCAGTTTGCATGGTGACTTTGTAGAATAAGAACCACGCATTACTGTAGAGGATTCAAAAACATTACAGATTTAACAAAGAAATTATGAACTGATTAAAGAGTGTCAGTGTACTAAATTTTAGCCATTTAATAAAAAGGCTGTTGTAGTGAAACCTTGTGGGACTGTGGGAAAAAGGAGAAAGGCTTTGTTGTTATCCATCAGGGACAGTCCTGTGGTTAACAACGAAAGATTCCCTTTGGTCTTGGTTACACCAAGATTTCCACATTTCCATAGGTTAAAAGCTTTCTATCATTGCTTTGAATTTATCTATCTATTTGGAGGTTTTAAGTACGATAAGGTTGTGCTTTTTAGATTTCAAAAGTCTTTTCTGAAAGTTATCTGCATATTGCCGGACAAGCTCTTTGTCTCGAATAATCAGTAAATTTTCTGCATTTCTCAATTCAGCGGCTCTGGTCCAGTTATAGGATCCGGTCAATACGGTTAAATCATCCACAATGATAATCTTGTTATGAGCAATAGCCGGCTTATCATCAATAAAAACAGGAATCCCCACTTCTAAAAGACTATTGATTTGGCTGTATTTAGCAGTTTTCTGAGCTTTGTCACCAATAACAATAACTTTGATTCCTTTTCTGTGAGCATCTCTTAAGGCGCCTCCTATCTCAGGAGAAGTGATGCTATACCCTTGAACTTGAATGCTTTCTTTAGCTTCTTTTATAGCTGTTAAAATTAAAGGCAAACAACGGGAGGTTGGGGTAAAACAAACTTTCCAGGAAGGGTGAGATTCTGCACTTTCTTGATAGATATATGGAGGTTGAGGAAAGTGCTGTTTAAAAATAATCCCAGATCCAAAAGAAACTGCAATCAAAACTATTATCCAACAAGGATGTTTCATAAAAGACTGAAAAGAACCCTTAAGTTTTTTATTTCTAAAAATCATCCATTCTCTACCAAACAAAAACAAAAAAGTTATCCACAAAATCTGTGAGTTAATCTGTGCATAAACTTATGCGGTAATAAGCAATCTGAAGAACAAAGCCATTGATTTTCAAGAGACTAGTTTTTCAGCACATAAGATTCAAAAGAATATTCTTCTCACAGAAAATCATAGATATATTACTAACACGATTCATTACCCAAACATCAAGCATGCTCAATTCTCACAGAGCCGTGGGGGATAATTATCTGGAATTCTTTTTCTATATCTCCCAAGAAAACCCTACCTATATGATCCATTGAAAATGAAGATTTTGTTCTAACAGCCAATCTTTCCTTTTGTAAATCCATTTGAGTTTCTTTAAACCAGCTTTCATAAACAGCATCTCCTAAACGTCTTAGTAAAGCTAAGCGCAATTGTTTCACCTCTGGGAGCTCAGATGAACTTTGGATAATTTTTTCGGACTCTTGTAGGTTTCTTTGATTTTTTGAAAAGTAAGCTGCCCTGTCTCCTATCCCAAAATCTCCCTCAAAAATTCTTTGCATAACGTCAAACTTTAGCACCCAGTCCAGTGATGCCTTAAAAGAAGCTTTGATTTCACCCATAAGGAACTTGCTCGAAGCAATCCGTTTACAGAAATCTTTCCACTTCTCAAGGCAGCCCTCAAATTGAGTTGCAAAAGCTTTTTTTAGAAAACTAATACGCTTGGAAGTAAGCTCTATGGTCTTTTGTCCTTCTTCTACAATCTGATTCCAAATTAAAACCATTTTTTGATAAATGTTCTTTAAAAGTTCCGGCTGTTTCTTGTTCAAAATTATTTCTTTTAAATCAATTTCTCTTTGGGAGTTGTCTGAAGATAGAGTTTTATCTCTGAAGTTATCTTTGTTTTCCTTATATATGATCTGTTCATTTTGAACAGATGGGCTGTTCATTTTGAGCAGGCATTCATTAGACTTTTTGCCCCCTTCCCTTTTCTGTTTTTTCTGAGGAGAATTTGGAATTAAGTCTTTCAAAACTTCGTAGTTGATGGTGTACCATTTGGTATGATCTGATCTTTTTTTATTCAGATTTTGAGTTATGAGGATCCCCATCTTTTCTAATTTACTGACAGCTCGTCTAATTGTGGATTCAGAATAAATGCGTAAATTAAGAGCCCAAGATTTATAAGAGTTATAAATCCACTTTTTTCCATCAAGAAAAGTTCCCATCTCATTATTTGAAGTTAACCAATAATGAAGTTGTTGTAAAAATATGGCTTCTGATTTGCCCAAAGTCAGGGCAACTTCAGGGTGTGTAACTAGGCAAATTCCATCATTTGCCAATAAACGACTAACGTTTTTGGTTCCCATAGGTGTCTCCAATTTAGATACATTTCTAGCCTATGACCCCAAAAACATTGACAATATCCGAAATTTTAGATATTGTTTAAATACGCTAAGTATTTTGCTTTTGAGGGCAGAAACTTTTAAAAGAGGTCTTGTGACGAGCAAGACCTTTTTTGTTTTTTACGCTTCCTAAGTAGAAATTCATTTCCTCCTAGATATTATTTATATCAAGAGTCAAAAGGTTTTTTTGAATCTTATAATGCCAATCATCTTATTTTTTTATTAGAAATGTCAAGGTGATTTTTTCCGTTTTTTGTCGATGAAACGGAATATGTGTATATTTCCTTAAAAGTGTTTCACAATTATTGTAATTGACGAGGATAACCATGATATTAGAAACTATGAATGAAACTAAAATTGGTGTTTTTATGGGTAATTTGTTGCGGAACTAAAAACACTTCAGTATAGTTATGGTAGTTAATACATCAAGGTGTGCCATTTTATGTTTACAGATGAAATCTCATTTAATCAAAGGACTATAGCTAGGCTGCTCGATTCTTCACCTGCTACAGTTAATAGAGTAGTAACAACAAAGCTGATTCCTGCAACTCTTCAAACAGATTCCGGAAAAATCAAAAAATATAATTTGGAAAACACTAGAAATATAGCCGAGTTAATCTTAAAAAATCAAAGACCAAAAATATATAACAAGATCAATGTTTTTTATAATTTTAAGGGAGGCACAGGTAAAACTAGTCTTTGCTACCAAGTTGCGTGTCACCTTTCTATTCTTGGTTATAATGTCCTTGCAATTGATTTAGACCCGCAGGGTCATTTATCCTCTGCTTTAAGGGTGGCGGAAGATGTTAATTATCATACTATGTACGATGTTTTAATTAATGGAGTAGCAATAAATGAGGCTATTCTTAATGTTTTTCCTGGCTTAGATTTAGTGCCTGCAAACATATCTATGACACGCATCGAGGTGCCTCTTAGTGGCAAAACTAAGAGGGAAGAAAAACTTCGGCTGCTTCTTGAACCATTAAAAAGTAACTATGATTTCATACTTGTTGATACAAATCCTACAATTAGCACCCTAAATTTAAATGCTTTAGTGGCCGCTGATCGTGTAAATGTTGTTTGCGAGACCCAACCATTTAGCTTATCGGGGTTACGAGTTTTGGTTGAAGAAATGTTACAGTTTTATAATGAAATGCACGTTCAACCTAACTTTGGTATTATCGCGAATAAATATGAATCCAAGACTGCAAGTTCTCAAGAGGTTCTCGGGGCCTTGAGAACAGAATATAGAGATAATGTAATGGATACAGTGGTTAGAAAATGCGAAGACATCAATATATCGGCTAAAAGAAAAATTCCTATTTTTGCTTTTGCAAATAAGCATTCTATAGCCATTGAAGATATTCTTGATTTGGTCCGGGAAATAATAAAACATGCATCTATTTCTCATGAAGAACTAATGGAAAAAGAGAAAAGAGCGATTTAGGTGATTGTAGGGGTCGCGACCGCGACCTCTGCTCCTCTAATCTCTCTTGTTTTATTTTACTCAAGAAATATGAACATACAGAGGACTTAAGATGAAGATTGAAGATGCTAAAATTAGATTGCCAGAAAAAGTGAAAGAAGGAAGCATTTCTTCCGTGAAAAGAGTGAGTGCTTTTTCTGAAAATCGACGTGAGGAAATAAACTATATCAGTATCGATAAGCTTATTCCTTATCACAATCAAGCACGAAGGACGTTTGATCAAGAAGATTTAGATAATCTTGCGAAAACCATAGAACTTCATGGTGTAAGACAGCCTTTAACAGTCATAGCGACTAAAGATCAGCATGGGATATTTGAAGTTGTAAGTGGTGAAAGACGGTTGCGTGCTGCAAAAATTGCCGGTTTGGATAGGGTTCCCTGCATTATTATACATGATGAGGCTAAAGCAGAAGAAATAGCAATTATTGAAAATATTCATCGTCAAGATTTATATCCTCTTGAATTAGGAAGAGCTTATAGGAATTTAATAACTTCTGGTGTTTGTGCTTCAAAAAATGATGTTTCCAGAAGGCTTGGTATATCAAAGAGTAAAGTTATTGATTGTATTGCGTTATGTGATCTGCCTGAGGCGGTTCAACAACTTTTGATGATTTTTAAAATAGATAACAGAGATTTTTTAAGAGAAATTTGTAAAATCACCGATGAACAAAAAATAATAAAAGTTATTAATGACCTTTTTCATTTTGAATATGCAGCACCGTGTGCATATATCTCAACGAGTTTATGTGTAGCTTACTTGAATATTCCGGAA
>JAIEMR010000058.1 GCA_019751935.1 Alphaproteobacteria bacterium | reverse complement strand
CTATCCCTTTTGGCCTCCTTTTGACACGTTATGCGGGCTTAGGAGATATAAGAGAAATTGGATCTGGTAATATTGGAGCGACAAACGTCCTTAGAACGGGCAATAAGAAATTAGCTGCATTTACATTAATATGTGACGTCATAAAAGGAGCAATCCCTGTCATATGCACCTATAATCAAGACCCTTCGGTGATGTATATAGCTGCAATGGCAGCCGTTTTAGGACATGTTTTTCCCGTATGGCTTGGCTTTAAAGGAGGAAAAGGAGTCGCAACAGCTTTAGGTGCCTATCTTGCCATTAATCCCCTTTTAGGACTTTTGATTGCACTGGTTTGGCTTTTGGTTGCCAAAATAGGAAAAATCTCATCCTTGTCTGCTCTTGTTGCTTTTTGCCTCTCCCCTTTTCTATCTTTTATATTTATAGGATTAGAAAAAGCCAGCTATTCCCTTGCCTATTTTTCCATTGCTTTAAGCATTCTTATATTGTTTACGCACCGTCAAAACATTCATCGCTTGATCACAGGAAAGGAAAGCAAGATTTAAAACTAAGAGCCTGTATTCATAAACATTGACAATGATAGCTCAAAGCCTTTTAATATAAGAATAGAATGGAGACTTTTTATTGACTTATTTCTTCTTACGAATTACGGCTATCAGCCTTCTGTTTATTATGGGGTTCAAGCAACACAGTGTTTGTTGGGCAGGCTCAAATAAATATGCTGCTATTGTTATTGATGGTAATACAGGCAAGGTAATGCATGCTGAAAATGCATATGAAAGAAGGCATCCAGCTTCTTTAACCAAAAAGATGACACTCTATATTATATTCGAAGCCCTAAATGCAGGAAAAATTACATTAAACACTCGTTTTCCGGTTTCCTTTTTGGCAACAAGGCAAATCCCCTCAAAATTAGGGCTTAGAGTTGGAGATTCAATTTCCGTCGAAGCTATTATAAAAGGGATGGTCACAAAATCCGCAAACGATGCTGCAATAGTCATTGCAGAAGGACTTTCTGGATCGGTCAGCAAATTTGTTCAATTAATGAATAGAAAAGCCAAACAATTGGGTATGAACTCAACTCAATTTTTTAACCCTTCAGGGGTTCCTGATAGAAGGCAAATTACAACAGCCATGGATATGGCCATATTGGCGCAAGCACTTTATCAAGATTTTCCGGAGCATTATCATTACTTCAAGACAAAATCTTTTAACTATTTAGGTGTCTCTCATCGCAATCATAATCATATGCTTGGAAAAGTTGAGGGATTAGATGGTATTAAAACAGGCTTTGTTTGTGCCTCTGGGTTTAACATCAGCACTTCTGCTATTAGATATGATACTAACAATAAGCCACGACGCTTGTTTGCCGTTGTCATGGGCGGCACAAGTTGGCGCAGCCGAGACAAACGAGCTGCTGAATTATTAGAAACTAATTTTCGTAAAATCGGAGCAATTTCAGCAAAGCCACCGAAATTCCTTCCAGCCCCAGGCACAAAGGGCATAGCCTCTAAAAAAGAAAGAAAGAAACAAGTTGAGATTGAATCAACAGATCTTAACAATGACCTTAAGGAAGGCGCCGCATCCAAGGATGCAGTTTTGCTAGAAGCTTCATTGCGTGAAAATGAAACCCTTCTTGAACAGCAACAGCCCTCTTTTCAAGACGAAGAAGAGACACGCAATAGATCTGCTATGATGCAATCACAAATGATGCAGACTGTTTCCTATACACCTTATCCCGTAATCTATCCTTCTCAGGCTCAACCGACTGCATACGCTGCCCCTCAATTTTCACAACCTTCGACCGAGCATTATTCTTCTTACCCAGTCTATGCAAATGAAGCTCCTCCACAAGCACAGACAACAGCTCACCCACAAACCCCTGATCAAATGTTTGAATATCTAAAAAGCACAGAATCAAATCAGACTCATAAAAAAGCAACGCCTGTTATAAAAAAAACTGCAAAGAAAGAAAAGCCCTCACAAAGTGGAATTGTATCAACATCCGAAAGAAAAGAATTGCCCTCTCAATGGGTAATTCCAAAGCCTCCCTCCTATAAAGAAATTTCTTTATCTCCCCCAAAAAAAACAAGTTCTTTTAAAAAAGAAAAAAGTATTTCAAAAAAAATCTGGAAGAAAGCACGGTCATCTCGAAAAAAATCGGTTTGATACAATAAGTTTATAATTTTTCCGATATTTTTATTGTTTGTTAATATATAGCCTGCTAGAATCAACTCTGTAGAAACATATTTACGATAGATTTAATTACGTGGACCTATTCATCTTTTTACGACATTGGCGATGGCATCATACCTGGTAATTTTCCAGAAACCTGTTCTATTGTTCAATTAATGTAAAGATGAAAGGGCATGATAATGACCTCCCCGCAGAAAAAAACCTACACATTTGTGTTTGTCCTAATTGTTGGAATTTTGATTTTCTTAGGCTATCGTTTTGTACAAAATCAAGAACCTACAAAAAACTCCTTACTCTCACCACAAAAGACATTGGTTGCTATAACACAAATAGCACCTCATCCTTCTTTAGATTCAATTCGTAAAGGCATCTTGGATGTGTTGAAGGAAAACAATATCCCAGAAAGTGGCATCCTTTTCCAAAATGCTCAAGGAAATGTATCGACAGCAGCTCAAATCTCGCAGAAATTTGCGAGTCTTTCACCACAAGTGATTGTTCCTATTACAACACCTTCTTCTCAAAGTGCTTATGCTGCAGCTAAAGCGCGCAATATACCCGTTGTGTTTGTGGCTGTTTCTGACCCTGTTGCTGCTAAATTATCTGCTAACTTAGAAAAGGGCAGTGAAGGAATTACAGGTGTCTATGATCAAGCGCCCGTTGAAGAACAAGCGAACCTTATCAAAGAAATACTAAATCTTAAAGATCGCCCCATCACGATTGGCATCCTCTATAATCCAGGAGAGGCTAATTCAGTCAGTATGGTTGAAAGAATGAGCGAAGCTTTGAAAAGGTTAAATATTCTTGTTCTCAAAGTTGCTGCTTCTGCAACAACAGAAGTATCCACGGCCACAAAATCTTTAATAGATAAAGTCGATGCGATCTACATCCCCAATGATAATACTTTAATTTCTGCCTTAGATGCAGTTTTAAAAGTTTCTCAAGAACATAAAATTCCCGTCTTTTCTTCAGATCCTGAATCAGTTGAAAGAGGATGCATTGCAACTCTTGCCCCCAATCAATACGAGATTGGTAGGCAAGCTGGAAAGATGATTGTTTCAGTCTTAAAAGGAACAAGCGTTGGAAAAATTCCTTTAGAAAAAGCTTCAGCTTTAACACTTATTCTGAACCAAGAGGCAGCCCGACATTTGGGGATAACCTTTCCTCAAACTATCCTTACCAAAGCAAATAAAATTATTAATGCCTCGATTGAAATACAAACAACTTCTTTAAAGTCCGGAGCTAAAAATGAATAAACCTTTTAAACAAGCTATAGTTGTAATAATAGCAGCTGTCGCTTTTTTGACCGGCCGATGGTTATGGTCAAATAATACCCCTCAATCTATAACAAACGAAATGCCCTTTGTTGGCGTTGTGCAAATTATTGAGCACCCTGCCCTTGATCAAACAAGACAAGGTGTCATGGATGAACTTGCTGATGCTGGTTTCATTCCCGGGAAAACAATGCAATGGGACTATGAATCTGCTCAAGGAAATCCTGCATTAGCGTCACAAATCATTCAAAAATTTGTAGGTCAAAAAGCGGACATCATCGTTGCAATTCCAACAACCCCCGCACAAGCAGCAGCCCAAATCACCCAAGGATCAAAGATTCCTGTTGTATTTGCATCCGTAACAGATCCGGTGGGAACAAAACTTGTTATAAACCCCCAAAAACCAGAAGGAAATATAACGGGTGTTTCGAATTTTGTAGATGTCGAAAAGCAAATAAAAGCATTTCGTAAAATTCTTCCCGGATTAAAACGTCTAGGGTTTATCTATAATCCAGGTGAGGCCAACTCTGTTATTCTTTTAGAAAAAACACAAAGTGCCGCAAAAGCAGAAGATATCACCGTAATAGCAATTGCCGCCAGCAAAACAAGTGAAGTCTTGCCAGCTGCGCTAAATTTAGTTGGTAAAGTGGATGCCATTTTTATCAATAACGACAATACCGCGCTAGCTGCTTTTGATGCTGTGACTAAAGTTGGCAATGAGCATAAAATTCCAGTTTTTGTCAGTGATGTAGATTGTTTGCAAAAAGGGGCCTTAGCTGCCTTGGGAGCTGATCAATATCAACTAGGGCGCCAAGCTGGGAAAATGGTTATAAAGATTTTAAAAGAAAAACTAAAACCCTCAGACATTCCCGTAGAATGGCCTAAAAAAGTAGACTTTAAGCTTAATTTAGAAGTTGCAAAACAACTTGGGTTACAGTTTGAAAAAGATCTAATCAGCCAAGCTGAAAGAATGGGCAACGAATAGGAATTAACAGATGCGCTTTACAGATTTTGGCTTTGAGGAAATTCCTCTTCGGGAAAAGGCAAAAAAAGTTCAAGATCTGTTTGGGCGTGTTGCATCCAGCTATGATCTGATGAACGACCTCATGAGTTTGGGCGTTCATCGATTATGGAAACAGAATTTTATCCATCGCCTACCTCTTAAAGAAAATCAAACCATACTTGATGTTGCGGGTGGTACTGGTGACATCGCAATTGGCATTCAAAAGGCTTATCCTCATCTAGGCTTAAAAGTCATGGTATGTGATTTAACGCTTCCCATGATTGAAGAAGGCCGAAATAATGCCATTAACAAAGGCATTCTCCATGATCTTCACTGGTGTAATGGCAGCGCCGAAAGCTTACCCATTCCAGACCAGTCTATCGATATTTATACAATTGTTTTTGGCCTTAGAAATGTGGCTGATAAAGAAAAAGCCCTTTTAGAAGCATACCGAGTTTTAAAACCAGGCGGCCATTTCTTTTGCTTAGAATTCAGCCATCCTGTTTTGCCTATTCTTTCTAAGGCTTATGATACCTATTCATTTAAAGTTTTACCACTTTTGGGCAAATATATCGCTAAAGATCAAGATGCTTACCAATATTTGGTTGAAAGTATCCGGCAATTCCCAGATCAACAAACGCTTATTGATAAAATGAATACAGCGGGTTTTAAAGAAACGGCATATGAAAATTGGTGGGGCGGAATTGCAGCAATACACTGGGGAATAATCGGAAACAAATAAAGGCAGGACCGTTTTCAATAAATATTTAATTAAGCAATAATTAATATTTTAATGGTTTAATAAAATATGGCTTTACTAGGTTTAGAGCAAAATATCTTTCAAATACATAAAATTTTACTATGTTTTTGGAATTAAGATTGCTATACATACACGATATGGGTGCGAGAATAGATCGTTGTTTGGTTAGAAAAGAAAAGCCAGATAATATTTATAAAATAGTTTTTTAGGAAAGAGAAATGCGTAACAACTTACTTGAAGCAATCATCGGAGCTGTAGTTCTTATAGTCGCCGGATTTTTCTTATTTTATGCCTACTCATCAGGGCAAAAAAGCATTCAAGGCTACGTTGTTCTTGCTAAATTTGATCGCATTGACGGCCTGAATTCAGGTGCAGACATTAAAGTTAGCGGCGTTAAAGTTGGTATTGTCCAAAAGCTTGAGATTGATCCCAATACATATCAAGCGACAGTCACTATGACCATTCGCAATAACATTAAAATCCCAGACGATTCCTCTGCAGAAATTGCCAGCGAAAGCCTTTTAGGTGGAAAATACATAGCCATCGTACCGGGTGGAAGTGAGCAATTTTTAGCTCCCAATGGCTTAATTAATCACACTCAATCTTCTATTAGTTTTGAAGGTTTGATTAGTAAATTCTTATTTAGCAAATCTGAAGAGCCAAAAAAAGAAGCTAAGTAAGTTAAAGGCTTTAGAGACGCAACTTCGCTGCTCTCCATAACGCATTATTCTTCTTCTCGTCATCACGAGTCGCCGCCAGGCGACGTGGTGATCCAGAAAATCATCTATCATGTCATCCCGGAGCCTAGTCGAATTGCGGCTTTGCCGCTATGATGAGACTTGGCATCCGGGATCTCGTCAAGTCAGTTAACTAACGTCCTAAGATTCCGGGTATTAAGTCTCTTTATGCGCTAAAGCACATAATCGACTAAATCCCGGAATGACAATTACTTCATAAACATAAAATTTTAGATAAATGTGATGGCCCATTTTAAAATTTGCCATATTGAAATAAGGTCACTTATCCTGAAAGTGGAAATAACAGATAAACAAGGACCCGAATAGACCGATGAACCTGAAACCCAAATTTATGTTACT
>JAIEMR010000030.1 GCA_019751935.1 Alphaproteobacteria bacterium | reverse complement strand
CATCCTCTGCCATAGCTGGATAAGCATCTTCTTCTTTTAAGGCAGTTACATCAGCATCTGTCTGTTTGTATGCTGCGTATACGCAAGCTGAAGAAGAAAAGAAAAAACGTTTTGCTTTATGATGCTGGGCTGCCATAAGCATGTGGGTGTTAACCAATGAAGATAACATACACAAAGCTTTATTATGCTCAATAAAACCCATGCCACCCATGTCAGCAGCTAGGTTAAAAATATAATCTGCGTTTTCGCAAACAGAGAAACAGGCTTCTTTTTCTTTTAGATCTAGCTGCTTGTTGTCAGTTTTTGAATTGATTTGATACCATTGTGAAAGAGGCTTAATGTCTGCAGCCCTTAAGTTTGTATAGCCTTGGCTCGAAAGGTGGTTTATAAGGGCGCCTCCAATAAAGCCGCCAGCTCCTGTCACAACTATTTTTGCAGTTTTTTCTAACATCAATCTACCTTTTCACTTAAAGAATGACCTTTGTTTTCGATTTGAAAACTAACGAGACATCATAATATTCTGTCTTTCTTATTTAATCTAGTTTTTTTTACTTTTCTACAGTTTCATTGTTGGAATAGCTTTGCAATTGCTGGATTCTGCAAAGCTAGAAAGATTATTGAGATATGATGATTAACAATTTGTCCTTGGACTGCCATTTTTACAAGTTCCTCAAGGGTCACTAATTTTGGTTCTACATCAACCTCTGGAATAAACTTGTGCCTAGGATCTTTAAAGGCAGTTACGAAGAAAGAATGAAGATAGTTTTCGAGTCTGCCACTATCTGGAATGTGTTTGCCTAAATAATAAATGTCTTTAGCGACAAGGCCTGTTTCTTCAAGAAGCTCAAGCCTGCATGCAATTTCTGGTGTTTGATTTTTATCTACTAACCCTCCAGGTAGTTCCCAGGAATAAGTTTCTATTCCAATTCTAAACTGACGAACAATGGGGATTTTTTTATCTTCTGTTAAAGCCATTACTGTCATGTAATCATCTTGTTTTAGGCAATGATAAATAGCCTTACCTGAATTTAATTGAACTGTTTTTTCAACTAAAGTTAACCACGGTGATAAAACAGTTTCTTTTCTGTGAATTACTTTTTCCATTAGTTATCCTTGATTTATTACAAATATCCTGCTTTTTCTCTTTCTTTTCTTACCCATAATCTAAAGGCTTGTAGCTCGTTTGGGTCCTCAAAGACTCTTAAATCTATACATTTATCAGGGTATAAAATTCCTTCTAAATGATCATATTCGTGTTGGAAAACTCTTGCTTGAATACCTGTTAATTCTGTGTTGATTTCCCTGCCATCAATCGTTTGATAAGAACATTTTATTTTTTTATATCTCATAACATTACCATATGTCATGGGAACAGAAAAACAAGCTTCCCAATGCGCCTCCATTTCATCGCCAATAGGTTCATATCTTGGATTGATAATAGGAATAATGGTTTCTATTTTCCAATCAAATGAACAAATAAAAAGTCTTTTTGAAATACCCACTTGAGGAGCAGCAAGGCCGAATCCACCTCCAGCAGCCTTGATGGTTTCAAAAAGTTGTAAGACAATCCTTTTTGTTTCTGCTGAAGTCGGATCTTGAATTGGTTCTGCTTTTATTCTAAGTACAGAGTCGTTGGTAATAGCAAAAGGAATAGGAAGTGGAATATCATTTTGAAATTCTGAAGCCAGTTGTTCCATGATCGGCAGTGCTGTCATATTTTTGGTCTCTTTAAAAAAAATTGCTTCGTATTATAATCATGGAGAGGGTAGGGATGAAAATATTTTTGTGATATACATTCTATCAGCTCACTAGATTTTTAGATTGGCACTTAGATGATCCAGCAAGTTATTTTTCTATCTCTACATGAGTTTAAAGAAAAGCTAAATACCTCTTCTTTGGAAGGTGGAAAGATTTCTACTCTCTATGGCATGGTAGAATTAAGAATGTTGGATGGTTATATTTGTGCTCTTGCTTTTACCGATCAAAAACCTCTAGATCAGTGGATTTACGAGCACCCATTTAAAGAGGACTCTTCCTTGATACAAAAAGATGATTTAGTGAGAAATCCTCAAAAACTAATGCTAGTTGGAACACCCTTTCAGCATCAAGTATGGCAGCAACTTTTAAAAATTCCTCATGGAGTTGTGAAATTTTATAAAGATATTGCGACCTCACTGGGTGATTCTAACAAAAGCAGGGCTGTTGGCTCTGCTGTTGGTGCTAATCCTATCAGTTGGCTTGTGCCTTGCCACCGTGTTTTACCTAAAAGTGGGGGCATAGGCAACTATCATTGGGGATCTCAAATCAAAGAAAAACTTTTAAGGGACGAAGGGCATGTATTTAAAACCAACACTTAAACCTAATTGCCCAAATTTCGGTTCTGGTCCAACAAAAAAACATCCAGGATGGCATATAGAAGAATTATCAAATGCGCTTGTGGGTCGCTCACACAGATCAATACAAGGCAAGGAAAGGCTTCGCCAAGTTATTGATCTTACACGCTCAGTACTTAATGTTCCAAAAGACTACAAAATTGGTATCTTACCAGGCTCTGCTACGTGTGCAATTGAATGCGCATTATGGTCTTTATTAGGGTCTAGAAATGTTGATGTTATGTCCTTTGATGTTTTTGGAAGGGTTTGGCTCATTGATATTTTAGAAGAACTAAAACTAGAGAATACAAGATCTCTAAGCGCAGATTTTGGAGAGCTTCCAGATTTAAAAGCTTACAATCCTGACCATGATTTAGTCTTCACATGGAATGGCACGACGTCTGGAACTTGTATCCCTAATGGAGATTGGATTCCAGAAAGTCGTAAGGGCCTTACGATTTGTGATGCAACTTCTGCAGCATTTTGTGTTGACCTCCCTTGGGAGAAGCTTGATGTGGTTGCATATTCTTGGCAGAAAGGTTTGGGCGGAGAAGCTGCTCATGGGGTGATTATCTTAAGCCCAAGAGCTGTGGAACGACTTGAGTCATACACACCAAACTGGCCCCTTCCACGCTTATTTCGTCTTACTAACAAGGGAAAATTAATTGAGAACATCTTTAAAGGGGATACGATTAATACCCCTTCAATGCTATGTGTTGAAGACTGCCTCCAAGCCCTTGAATGGGCAGAATCTATTGGTGGATTACCTGCATTAGTAAAGCGTTGTAGAGATAATTTTAATACGGTTAAAAAGTGGGTAGATCAAACACCGTGGATAGAGTTTATGGCGAGCTCTCATTTGATTACCTCGCCAGCTTCGGTATGCCTAGTTCTACCTTCTTTGAAAAATAAAGAAGAAAAATCCAGTCGTGATTTTTTACAAAGTATGGCTACTCTTTTGCGTCAGCAGGGGGTGGCGTTTGATTTTGTGAATCATGCGTATTCTCCTCCGTCACTTCGGATTTGGTGTGGTCCGACGGTTGAGAAGGCTGATCTAGAGGTTTTTCTTCCTTGGCTTGATTGGGCTTATTTTTCTTTTCAGAACCTCCTGCAAGATCTTCCCTAAGACCTTCCGGTTTTACCCAATCTTCTTGAAGCTCTTCATTTATATAAAATGCAGGAACGTAATCAATCATTTCACCATCTTTTTTTAAAGCTATAAGATGACTTGAAGCCAATGACCTTTCTATCTCTGGATTTGGCTTTAAAGCACTTAAGATATCTTTTATTGACCATCCATTTTCAAGGCAGAAAAGCTTTACAAAAGCCAGTTCATCATCATGAGTAATGCCCAAAGAAGCCTCTATCATTTTTGCATCCATGTTTAATTTTTGCGAGACTTCTGCAATTCTTTCTTTTAATGATTTTTCTTTGTGGTGTTCTTCTTCAAAAACGGGAGCTAACCATTTATCTTGATTTTGTAAAAAGAGCTTAAGAATCTCTTGAAACTTGTCTTTTCCATAAAATAGAGCGATTTTACCAACAGAAAAATCCAAAGAATGAAAGGGGAGAATTCGCATAACAAATTTTATTTTTCCAGTTTGGATAAATTCCTTATCAATTTCTGGAAGAATCGTTTTTTCGTACTCAGAGCAATGATGACAAGTTGGAGCAAAATACATGGTGACAGTATTTTTTGCGTTCTGATTTCCTAATACAATTTCAGGAGGTGTTACTTTATTATCCTGAGGAGCTGTTGCAAGAGAGTTGGTTTGTGAGGTTTGTATAGAGGGAGTCACGTTATGCGGACGTTTAGTAACAAAAGCCACAACCAAAGCAATTCCAATGATTCCAAGCAATATCAGGTAACGCATTTAATGATCTTCTTCTTTGACTTTTAATACAATTCTTATCATAGTATTCCTTAAGATTTTATAAATCTCCAGTGTTTTTAAGTTTTATGAACTCACCTTATCGTATTGGCACCCGAAAATCCCCACTTGCTCTTAAGCAAACTGACATACTGGTGAAGTCCCTTCAGCATGCTTATGCCAAAGATTTACGCATCCAAAATCCTGAAATTATAGGAATTACAACAACAGGAGATCGCGCTCAAGGCAAAAGCCTCGCTGAAATAGGGGGAAAATCTTTATTTATCAAAGAAATTGAACAAGCCTTATTTGAAAAGAACATTGATTTTGGAGTGCATTCCTTAAAAGATGTTGAGGCAAACCTTAACCCCCATTTTCAACTTGCCTGTGTTTTGGGACGTGAGATTGTCAATGACGTTTTGATTGTAAAGGGTTCAGCAGATACCGTTTCTGTTGGTTGTTTAAAACCTGGCGCGGTTATTGGGACTTGTTCTCCAAGGCGAAAAGCACAGCTGCTTGATCTGCGTTCAGATTTAAAGATTGTTCCGTTGACAGGAAATATTCTAACGCGCCTTTCAAAGCTTGAGGAAGGACCTCTTGATGCAATTGTTTTAGCCTTTGCTGGTTTAAAACGGTTGGATCTTATCGAAGGGGATGGGCTGTTAAAAGGATCTCCAAATTTAAAAAGCTGTCTTTTATCCTTAGAAGAAATGATACCGGCAGTAGGGCAGGGCGTTCTTGTGGCGGAAGTCCTTAAAAACGATAAATCTACCTTTGAATTTTTAAAGGTGATTAATCATAAGGAAACTGAGCTTTGCATAAGGGCAGAGAGAGCTTTATTGAAAGAAATGGGTGGAGACTGCAAAACACCAATTGCGGCTTACTGTTCCTTGGTCTCAGCTGACGAGCTTATCTTGAGGGCGTTTTATGCGCCTTTGAAATTGAATCAATCAATACGGATTGAGTTGTCTGGGGGCAGGGATGATCCAGAAGAACTTGGGATTAGAGCAGCTACCGAGATTAAGAAGAGATTTTAAAAAAATTGAATCCAGCCTCTTGACATTTAAAAAACAAATTCTATTTATATAATATAGGATAGGAAGTGCTATCCATAAACGTTTATTTCTAATGAAGGGTTCGACAGGTTTTTTAAGTGGGAAAAAGCCTGGATGGGAGAGGTATGCTTTTTTTGCCAATACGGTGAGAGGGTAATCCCCCCGCCCTCTTCGGTGGGCGAGAAATTGGGTGGGGATAGTGTCTTAATATCTAATTTTAATAAAATTTTTTACAATTTAAGAGCATTTCGAAGTCCCTTACTCATCATGCTCAAAGCGAACTACACAATGTTCAAGGCAATTTCACAAAGCTCCCACGTACCACTTTGAGGACACAGATAAACCGCTCTTTCCTAAAAATGCACTCTTAACGTGATCATGATTACCGCAAACAATGACGACTTGTTCAGCTTTAAATTCTTTAAGTTTTGATAGCAATGCACCGCCACAACTCTGCCATAAAGAAGGTTCTTTTACACAAAAATCATCTATCATTAGGGTCGATCCGGGATTATAAACTTCGGGAGCTTTGACCCATTGTGCGATGACAAAACCTAACATTTCGTCTGTTTTGTTCTTTGTCACAAACAAAAGATAATCTTCTCTTTCTAATAACTCAGTGAACCAAGCTGCTTGTATTGAATTGGCGTTCTCAGAACGTTTCCAGAATTGTGGTTGAACTCTTTCGTAAGCTTTACGTTTTTGATCGGACAGTGCGACCATATCTGGAATATCAGCAACTGTTGCTTTATGTACTGCAAGTGGCTCTACGTCTGGAATAGAATTATCAGATGAAAAAGATAAAATATGCCGATAAGGTTGATCCTTGTCATAGCTAACTTGTTTGATTTCATCACGAAATTGATTGTTTGTGAATGTTTGTATAGATTTTCGCCAAAACTTAAGAGCAGGTATATTTTCAGGGATGACAGAAATTTCCCAGTTTCCAGGAAATATTTTCCATATTTCTTTTGCCGTTTGATATCCAACACCTTTTCTTTGAAATTTGGCAAGAATAAAAAATTCACCCATATTCCAGTCAGTTTTTGTGC
>JAIEMR010000076.1 GCA_019751935.1 Alphaproteobacteria bacterium | reverse complement strand
TTGTCAGGACAGATCTCCGGGTTCGAATCTAGAATTGTACATGAACATTCCTGGGCGAAATGAGCAAAGTAGTAGCAAACAAACTGTTCCCAGCCCAAAACAATAGGTTAAAGGGTGTCTTAATTAATTATCTGGGACAGCCCCATTTCTTATACCTAATGAGTATTAGCGAGAGGAAGCATGTAAGTGTGTGATTGGTTTAGAAGTTAATTAAAATCTGATTTAAATAGAGCTATAAAAGAATTCCTGAGTTCCTTTTTTGGATTTATCCATGGATGGTGAATATCACGGCGTTAGGGGCTGTTTGTCAAGGAGAGCCGATAAGCTCTGTGACGCAGTTGAACTTGTCCTTGATAAACAGGCCCAGCTGTGATGAGCTACTTTAGAGATAGCTCCCTTGGTATCTCCGGGTCAAATTACAAATTTTGATATAAATGGAATCGAAGTTGCCTGCGGAAATGGGGACCAATGAATTAAGATTGAAAAGATCTATCTGAAGGATGATTTAGAATCAGATATTTTTTCTAAATTAAAAGTTGGAAAGATCTTTCAAAAGCTTGCGTAAAAATAATTTACAAAATATCCCTATTTAGGGATTTTTATTATAAAATCACACCCACCCTCGGGATTAGATTGAATAGAAATTATTCCTTCATGCCTTTCTACAATTTTTTGACAAATCGAAAGTCCCACACCTGATCCTTCTTCGTAGATATGTCTGCTATTAAGGCGTTTAAAAGCCTCAAAAACGCTCTGGTGATATTCTTTATCTATACCAATCCCATTATCTTTAACGTGTATTTCCCAGAAAGAATCATTCTCTATCGCAAAGATTTCAACGATAAGAGGTTTTTTTGATCTAAATTTAATGGCATTTCCAATCAAGTTCATAAAAAGTTGATCGATTTGCACAGGTTCAGCTTTGATTGTTGGCAAATGTGCGATTTTTATTTGCCCATTGATTTCTTCCAGTTGATAAGAAAAGTTTTTTTTGATTTCTTCTACTGTATTGTTTAAAGCCACCAGAACTTTTTCCTGCTTTGTTTGTCCAATGACTTTTGAATATTGTAAAATGTCATGGATAAGAGTCTTCATCTGATTAATACCTTTTCTGGCATAATTCATATATAAGGTTGAGTCTTCATCAAAATGCTGTGCTTGTTTATTAAAAAGTAATTGAATATAGCTTTCTATCCTTCTTAATGGTTCTTTTAAATCGTGTGAGCATACATATGCAAAGCTTTCTAAAGACTCATTTGATTTTTTAAGAGCCTGATTTGCTTTGTTCAGGTCTTCAAGGGTTCTTCTCAATACATTTTCTTGTTCAATCCGGTTGGTAATATTATTGCAATACATAAAAAGACCACCAAGAGTACCGTCTAAGGTATACCACGGAACCATAGTCCCTTCTGTCCAATAGGCTTTACCGTATTTATTTATATCTTTTGTCCCCTTCCATGTAATTGTTTCACCATTTAATACTCTTTGATAATTTTTTTTCCATATTGCTGCTTCCTCAGGATAAATATCGTAATAGTATTTGTTAATAAATTCGTGCTCTTCTCCTAGCTCATTATCACGTTTCCACGCCTCACTTACAAATTTATGACGCATCTCGGCGTCGAACATTGCCACAGGGACTGGAACTTGTTTTATAAAAAATTCAATAATGCTATCTAATTCTCTGCTTTTTTCTTCATGTTTTTTAAGGCTTATAACATTATTTATTGTTTCAACAAGAGGAGCTATAAATTCTAATAGTTCTTCGCTGAAAGGTTCAGTTCTTTCAGTTATTAACATTCCTTGGCTATCAAAAGGCAACTCCAAATGAATGCCTAGTAAAGAGGTTTTTTCAGTATTTTGTATAAGATTGTTTTTTGTAATAGGAAAATTTTTAATAAATTCATTTTTTTCCTCAGACCATTCTTTTGAGTTTAAATTTTTATTATCAATAGAAGAAGTTGGTAAATGATTTTTAATACCATTTCTTAAGTTTTCAGACGGTGATAACAATAAAATTGAATTTGAGGATTTTACAAGTTTGTTAAATGACTTCAATACTTCAGTGCAGATGGGTAGAAGCGAATTATTGTCTTTTTTGCTATTTTTAATATGATTAATTTCAGAAATTAAAAGTTGAGTCTGGGACGCATTTATCATATCTTCTCTGTATTTTGTAATATCCACGCAAGTGCCTGCAACGTGCACAGGGATATCTTCGGAACTAAATCCAATAGCTTTTCCCCATATATTAAACCAATGCCATTTTTGATCGCGTCCCAGTTGGCGGCATTCAAAAGTAATATAAGGTTTTTCTTTTGTGAGGGCTTTTTCAAAAGAATATTTAAAATATTGGACGTCATCTGGATGGATTAAGCTTATCCATTCATGATAATGTTGGATTGTATAAATGGTTTTGAAGGATAGTTTTTCTGAAAAATAGGAAGATAATATAACTTCATCTTTCTGGATATTCCATTCAAAAAAACCTGCCTCTAAAACAGAGGAAAAGAGATTTTGAGGTGAAATATCTTCAGAATTTTCTTTTTTAGTAAACATAATAATATCGGGGATTTGTTTTTATATTCTGATTTATTATGTTTTTAAATTTATTTATAAAAAGTTAAAGTCCCTGCTAATTTTTTGAATCTTTTTGAATCTTTTTGAATCTTTTTGAATCTTTTTGAATCTTTTTTGGATTTTTTAACTCTCTTATGGCTCAAAGAATTATCATTGTTGGTACAAGTGGATCTGGAAAAAGTACCCTTGGGGAAGAAATAGGTAAAAAACTTGGGATCCCGAATATAGAATTGGATACTTTATTTTGGCAGCCTAATTGGGTTCGATCACCTCCAGAGATTTTTATCAAAACAGTAGATAAGCTTACGAATCAAGAATCTTGGGTTATTGATGGAAATTATTCACTAGTAAGGCATATCACTTTTACGAAAGGTGATACTCTTATCTGGCTTGATTATCCTTTCCTTCTTGTGTTTTATAGAGCCTTTAAAAGAAGTGTGTCCCGCATTTTTAAAAAGGAGAAATTGTGGGGAACTAATTACGAAACTCTCACACGCTTTTTTTCCAAAAATTCAATTCTTGTTTGGGTTCTTCAGACGCATTGGAGGCGCAAGAGAACATACACAAGAATTATTCAAGAAGGTGAGTACAGTCACCTTCATGTTATACGTTTAAAATCCCCTAAAGAGACCCGAGAGTTTTTAAAAAACCTTAAAACAGACAAGATCTTATAAATTCAAAAGGAACCGGCCTGGATTTTCAATGCATTCTTTGATTTGCACAAGGAATGTCACAGCTTCTCTGCCATCTATTAAACGGTGATCATAAGAAAGAGCCAGGTACATCATTGGTCTGATTTCAATTTTCCCATTCACAACAACCGGGCGGTCTTGAATTTTGTGCATTCCTAAAATTCCTGATTGCGGAGGATTTAAAATGGGCGTTGAAAGCAAGGATCCAAAAATTCCGCCATTTGAAATGGTAAATGTTCCGCCACTAAGATCTGTCATTTCCAGTTTATTTTCTTTTGCTTTTTGGCCAAGGGCAGTAATCGTCTTTTCAACCTGAGCATAACTGAGGTGATCAGCATCTCTTAAGACGGGAACGACAAGTCCTTGTGGAGCCGAAACCGCAATTCCAATGTCATAGTAGTTTTTATGAACAATTTCGTCTCCCTCAATTTGACTGTTCATCATCGGGATTTCTTTTAAAGCATGAACACATGCTTTGACGAAAAAGGACATAAATCCTAATTTTACGCCATGTTTTTTCTCAAATACATCTTTGTAACGGGCCCTAAGATCCATGACTGCACTCATATCAACTTCATTGAATGTCGTGAGAATGGCAGCAGTATTTTGCGCATCTTTGAGCCTTTCTGCAACCCTTTGCCTTAGCCTTGACAGAGGGATGCGCTTTTCAAGCCTCTCATCGCTGCTCTCTGTCACTGTTTCTTCCTCATAGTTCCATTCTTTAACTTCTAAATCAGGTTGAGAAGATAAATTTTGGGAAGGTATCTCTAAACGAGGATTCTGTTCAAGGTAATCGAGAATATCACCTTTCGTTAGTCTTCCTCCTTTGCCTGTAGGCATGATTAAAGAAGGATCTAAGTTATAGTCATTGAGTAATTTTTGCACAGATGGTGGATACTCAAGCAAAGAAGAGGAAAAATCATGGACGGAAGCGGGGGCTGGAATAGAAGGAGAAACAGGGAGAGAAGTAGAGTGAGGAATGGAAGGTTTTGTCTCTGTATGTTTAGGCTGTGGAGTAGGAAAAGGGTTTTCTTGAATTTTAGGCTTAACACTAGTCATTTGGACTTCTACTGCGCGAACCATTCCCAAAACACCACCGATTTTTACAGCGCTTCCTCTGTTGGAAAAAATAGATTCAAGAACACCTGACGAAGGGGCTGGAACTTCAAGAGTTACCTTGTCTGTTTCCAATTCAACCAATGGTTCATCAGCTTTGACTGGCTCTCCAATTTCTTTAAGCCACCTGGCGACAGTTGCCTCAGTTACGGACTCACCTAGAGTGGGAACTTTGATCTCTAGTTGTTGTGACATACAAAACCTCTTAACTTTTCTTTTTCATAATTATCGTACACGAGCATCTAGCATCATTATAGTGCTTTCATTCTAATTTACCCGAAAGAGCTGCATTGACCAAACAAAGCTGTTCGCTTTGATGTTTTTGGGTAAATCCTGTTGCGGGGGAAGAGGCCGCTAGTCTGCCAACATAAAAGGGCATGCTACGTTTCTTTGAAGAGTAATTCATGACTCGTTCAAGATGGGGCCTGACAAATGACCAGGCTCCCATATTTTTAGGCTCTTCTTGACACCATACGATTTCAGCTTCTTTATAAGATTCTATAACTTTTATGAGCTCTTCGGTGGGGAAAGGATATAACTGCTCTAAGCGAATCAGTGCGATACTTTTATCCTGCATTTCTTTGCGTCTTTGCAGTAAATCGTAGTAAACTTTTCCACTACATAAAATAACCCGTTTCGCTGTATTTGAGGCAATTTCTGTGTCGGGTAGGACTTTTTTAAAATAAGTGCCAACGCCTAAATCCTCTAAAGGTGATACAGCTAACTTATGCCTTAAAAGCGATTTGGGCGTCATAATCACCAAAGGGAGGCGATTTGGTGTTTTGAGCTGACGTCTTAATACATGAAAATAGTTTGCAGGAGTTGTACAATTCAC
The DNA here is from genome assembly GCA_019751935.1 of Alphaproteobacteria bacterium. Classification (GTDB taxonomy): domain Bacteria; phylum Pseudomonadota; class Alphaproteobacteria; order Paracaedibacterales; family CAIULA01; genus CAIULA01. Next base: position 1,185 of record JAIEMR010000076.1, on the reverse strand, counting down.
AACTTGCCAATTGTTTTCCGCACTTAGCTGCAGATATCGTTCTAAGCGTGCTGAAGAGTGTTCTGGCCCTTGACCTTCAAGGCCATGGGGTAAAAGCAGCACAAGACCCGATAACCTCAGCCATTTAGCTTGAGCAGAAGAAATAAATTGGTCGATAATAATTTGTGCGCCATTGGCAAAGTCACCAAATTGCGCTTCCCATAAAACCAATGTGTTGGGGTTTGAGATGCTATATCCATATTCAAATCCTAAAACGGCAGATTCTGAAAGGGAGCTGTTATAAATTTCAATCTTAGCTTGTTCTGAAGGCAGATTGTTTAAGGGGGTATAGGAGCTACCATTAACTTGATCAATTAAGATGCTATGGCGCTGTGAAAATGTTCCCCTTGCGCTGTCTTGGCCGCTTAAACGTACAGGGTAGCCTTCAACTAATAAGCTTGCAAAAGAAAGAGTTTCTGCAGTTGTCCAGTCTATAGCCTTACTATTTTCGCTATCATCAAAAATTTGCTGTCTTTGTTTAAGTTGGCGCTCAATTTTTGGATGAAGATTGAATCTAGGGGGCTGAGAACTCAATGATGTTCCTAGCTTTTTAAGAAATTCTAAATCGATGCCCGTTTGGATAAATCCTTCAGGAGTTCCTTCAAAATGAGATTTAATTCCAGTCCAATCTCCTTTTAGCCAATCAGGTTCTAGTTTTTGTTCTTGATCACCTTCTATTTGACTAGCTGTTTCAAATTCTTTGTGAAGGTCTTTTTCAATCTTATCTTTAATTTTGTCAGTTTCTTCTGTTGCAAGTAAGTTTTTTGCTAATAATTGATTTGCATACAGAGCGCTTGTGGTTGGATGAGCAGCGATTTTTTTATACATGATGGGTTGAGTAAAACCAGGTTCATCGCCTTCATTATGGCCATATCGTCTATAGCCAATTAAATCGATAACAACATCCTTTTTAAACTTTATACAAAATTCTGTAGCAAGTTCCGTTGCCCACACCACAGCTTCTGGGTCGTCACTATTTACATGCAAAACCGGAGCTTGAATAATCTTAGCTGTGTCCGAACTATAATAAGAAGATCTTGTTTCAGTAGGTGAAGCTGTAAAGCCAATTTGGTTATTTACAATAATATGAATTGTGCCGCCAGTTTTATAGCCAGGAAGCTGAGAAAGTTGAAGACTTTCTGCGAC
>JAIEMR010000130.1 GCA_019751935.1 Alphaproteobacteria bacterium | reverse complement strand
AGCAGATTATCCAGGGATGCTCTGGGGTTTGTAGAAACTCTCCGGGTTTTCCTGTGACGTTCACAACAGAAGCTTCTAAAACTTTGATGGGGATATCTTTATGCTCAAACCATGTCCCAGGCCAAGGGTTTAGTGCAGCAATTTTTCTTTTTAATTCAACGGCAGGTAAATTCCAATCTAAATATCCCTCACTTTTGACAAGCTTATGGGCATAGGTCACGCCTTGGGTGGGTTGTGGGGTAGGGCTAATTGCAGATAAATTTTCAAGAGTGCTAACAATCAGGTCCGCCCCCAAAGCTGAAAGTTGATCATGCAAAATAGGCGTGGTCGTTGCCTGGGTAATGGGCAGGCTTTGCATGCTTAGGATATCCCCTGTGTCTAAGCCTTCATCCATTTGCATAATCGTAATGCCTGTTTCTTTATCACCCTCCAAAATAGCCCTATGGATAGGAGCTGCTCCGCGCCAACGAGGCAACAGGGATGCATGAATATTAATGCAGCCTAATTTTGGAGCTTCAAGAATCGCCTTAGGTAGGATAAGCCCATAGGCTGCGACCACAGCAACATCAGCATTATGGCTTTTAAAGAGTGCTTGCTCTTCTTCGCTCTTTAAGGATTTAGGGGTGTAAGCCTTAAGGACCAAAGCTTCTGCTGCTAAATGAACAGCCCCTTTTTGAACGGTATGACCGCGATCTTTCGCTCTTGGGGGTTGGCAATAAACTGCAATGACTTCATGCCCCGCTTCAATCAATTTTGTAAGGGCAGCAACTGAAAACAGAGGGCTTCCCATAAAGATAATGCGCAAGGTAATGATTCCTTAAGTGAGTATTTTTTAAACTATCACGTTACTTCTAATTATCGTCATGGCGAGCAACAAAGTTGCGTGGCCATCCAGAAAAACAGTCTTTCAACAAAACAGCCTCTGGATCACCACGTCGCCTATGGCTCCTCGTGATGACGGAAGTTGTTTTGAGTTTGTGAAGCAATTTTATATTGGTTTGGCTGTACATTGTGTTTTTCAATGAATCAAAGCTTAGATAACTTTTTTAGCTTTTGAACTTTTTGAATGATTAATTGTCTTTTAAGAGTAGACAGATGGTCAATATAAACAATACCATCCAGATGATCAATTTCATGCTGTAAGCATTTAGCCAAAAGCCCTTCGCCCTCAATTTCCTGAGGCTGGTTGTGTTCATCTATATAACGAACACGTACGGCTTTGAATCTTTTTACATTAGCAAATTGTTCAGGAACAGAAAGACATGCTTCTGGCTCAGTAACCGTTTCTTTTGAACGCCAGATAATTTCTGGATTTGCCATTTTCATCAATGGTAGGTCTGGGAAATGGTCTGAAATATCGAAAACAATGACTCTTTTGGTAATGCCGACTTGAGTGGCTGCCAGGCCAGCTCCATCATCAGCATACATTGTCTCCACCATATCGGCCATAAGCCGACGTACAGTATCGTCTACTTGTGCAACAGGCTCCGCTTTTATACGGAGCCTTGGGTCTGGAATGGTTAGAACAGTTAAGAGGGCCATGAGATTTTTAGTTATTACCTCTTCTTAAGAAGGCAGGAATATCTAAAATATCCACATCACGCTCATCTTCTGAGCTCTTGGTGTTATTTTTTAAAGCTTGCTCAGTCACAGGGTGTTGTTGAGGACGATTGCGGCTGACTCCTGTAAATCTTTCAAATAAAGAAGGAGTCCTTCTGCGTTCTGTCCTTTCATCTGGAACAGTAGGTTGCTGTGAAAAATTACGAGGCTCTTCTTGGTAATTTTGAGCCGTTCCAAAATCTTCATTCTTATCAAACAACGAATTATTATCTGATTTTTCCGCTGCTTCGAAGTCTCTATTTCCATCAGAAAGATGCGCATTTGAAAAATCAGAGTTACTATTTAAATTCTCTGTTGCTGGTGCATGTGTTTTTTCTATTTCTAAAGAAGCATAAGTGTCTTCGCTTGCTGCAAACCCAGAATAAGTAGACGGGGACTGCGGCGCATGACTAGCATGTGCGGCTGCAGGCGTTGATTTTAAAGAAGGAGCAAAATTTACTTCACTTATTGGGCGCCATGAGGAAGCTGCTGTTGGGGCTCCAATTCCTGTTGCAACAACAGAAACGCGCATTCTTCCATTCAGTTTTTCGTCAAATGTGGATCCAAAAATAATGTTTGCTTCTGATTCAACGTCTTCACGGATACGATTTGCTGCTTCGTCAACTTCATAAAGGGTCATATCATAACCACCCGTGATGTTGATGAGAACGCCCTTGGCGCCTTTCATTGAAACATCATCAAGAAGCGGATTGGAAATGGCTGCTTCTGCTGCATCTAGGGCGCGTCTGTCACCTTCTGCTTCGCCAGTTCCCATCATAGCTTTGCCCATTTCAGCCATAACAGCTCTGATATCAGCAAAGTCTAAGTTAATCAAACCAGGCATCATCATCAGGTCAGTAACGCCTCTGACGCCAGAATACAGCACATCATCAGCCATTTTAAAGGCGTCTGCAAAAGTTGTGCGCTCATTGGCGATTCTAAAGAGGTTTTGGTTTGGGATGATAATCAAGGTATCGACGTATTGTTGTAACTCATCAATGCCTCTTTCCGCAGAGCGAGCACGATGAGAGCCCTCAAAGTGGAAAGGTTTTGTGACAACGCCAACAGTTAAAATGCCGCTTTCTCGTGCTGCTCTTGCAATGACAGGAGCGGCTCCTGTTCCTGTGCCGCCACCCATACCTGCAGTAATAAAGACCATATTGCTGCCACGAAGATGATCAATAACTTCTTCCATGGACTCTTCAGCAGATGCACGTCCAACATCCGGTTTGGAACCAGCGCCAAGACCTTGAGTTATATTAAGGCCAAGTTGGATTCTTTTAACTCGGTCAACTAAAGATTGCTCAAGAGCCTGAGCATCAGTATTTGCAACGATGAACTCAACGCCTTCTAATTTAGCGCGAATCATATTATTTACGGCATTGCTTCCAGCACCTCCAACGCCAATAACGGTAATTCGTGGCCTAAGGTCCATTGCGTCAGCTGCTTTTGCTTTTTGTGTGCTCATCGTTACTATCAATCCTTACAACTTTTAAGTGAGTAATGAAAACTATCGTTCCTTTAATTCTATTATAAAGAATCGTCAATTACCAAGGGCAAATTAGTTTATTCATCTACTTTTTATTATGATAATCGGGGATTTAAAAAAAATCTATAGTTAGTTTAAGTTTATATTATATTTGAATTTATTATAAATTTTAAAAATTTTCTCTAATCCACATATTAAACCTTTGCCATACTTGAGATTTACCTGTGTTTATTCGAATGATTTGATTGCCGCTATAATCTTGCAGCCCATATTGAAGAAGGCCCGCACAGGTTGAAAAGGTTGGACTATTAACGATATCACTAACGCCTGTTAATCCTGTTGGTTGTCCAAGGCGAACTTGTTTTCCTAAGATTTGCGATGCCATCTCTCTGATGCCTTGAAGTTGACTGGTTCCTCCTGTCAAGACAATCCGTTGATAGACAACTGGATCAACAGCTGAGGCGCGCATCTTCTCTCCAACAAGTTCAAGTATTTCTTCAACACGTGAACGAATGATGTGAATCAATGTTCCTTTAGGAATTTGATAAGCTTGTGTTTTATCCGTTTCACCCATTTGCGTTACTAAAATACTTTCTCTGTCGTCTGATGATGAAGGGATCAAAGTACCGTACAGGGTTTTTAAGCGTTCTGCTTGAGCAAGAGGAGTTGCAAGGCCGCGCGCAATATCGTTGGTAATGCTTGAGCCTCCTAAGGGGATGCTAGCAATATGGACTAAATTTCCTTCATGAAAGGAAGCAATGGTTGTATTCCCGCCTCCAAGGTCAACGATAGTCACGCCCAGTTCAAGTTCATCTTCAACTAAAATAGCAAGTCCAGAGGCATAAGGAGGGACAACATACCCTGCAACATCTAAATGGCATCTACCAATACAGCTTGTTAAATTTCGAATGAGTCCGGTAGGCGCTGATACTACATGTAAATTAACCGATAGTTTTTCGCCAATCATTCCCCTTGGATCTCTAATGCCTTCAATTGAATCAAGAGAATAAGAAAGAGGAAGCATATGTATGACTTGTCTATCAGGACTAATAGAAGTATCGCGATTAACACTTAACAAACGGCGTAAATGAGTCTCATCGACGGCACTATTGGAAAGGTGTATTTCTGTTCTTATATTGTGAGAAGAGGTGGCTCCTGCTGGAAGATTTACATAAACACTGTTGATGTTTTGATTGGCGGCTTGTTCGGCGCTATGAACAGCATTTAAAATTGAATCCTCTAAAGCTTCGAGATCAATAATTTTTCCAGCCTTAATTCCTCTTGATACTTGATAACCGACCCCTACAATTCGTAGTTGCGAGTTAATGTCGTTAAGATTTCCACCAGAAGAGGTGCGATTGTTTACCCTGGCAATTGCACAACAAATCTTGCTGGCTCCAATATCAAGGGCTGCAAATAATTCACTTTTTTCAGTGGGCGTTTTTTTTGTAAATAAACTCATTTTTATTCTTTTAATATTTTTAAAAAGGATTTTAGAATTATCCTTTAGGATTTCTTAGACAATTTACAAAACTATGTAAAGAGGGTTGCCGGGTTCTTTTTAATTTTTCACTTTTTAAAATAGACCTGACACATTCAACACTATACTCGAAATTTTCATTAATAATAACATAATCATATTCAGCCCAATGAGTTAGATCATGAGAAGCTGAAGCCATGCGGCGTTTAACGACTTCTTCGCTATCTTGAGCTCTCTTTCTCAGTCTTTTTTCAAGCTCTTCAAGGGAGGGTGGTAGAATAAAAATGCTAACAAGATCTGCACGCGCAGCCTCAGAAAGTTGTTGGGTTCCTTGCCAGTCTAAATCAAAGATGATGTCTTTCCCTTTTGAAAGAGCTTCAGAAACAGGGGTTTTTAGAGTTCCGTAAAAATTTCCATAAACTTCAGCATGCTCAAGCAATTCACCAGCTTTAAGCATTTGATGATAGGTTTCATGATTAATAAAATGGTAATCATGCCCGTCAATTTCTCCAGGTCGCGCTGGCCTTGTTGTAACGGAAATAGAAGTAATAATGCTAGATTCTTGTTTGAGTAATTCTTTTACAATTGATGTTTTTCCTGCACCTGAGGGAGAGGATAAAACTAACATAACGCCACGATAAGAATTGGATTGCATGACTACAATTTGCTTTCTTCTGTTTTGCGGCGACTGATTTTTCTCCATGTCGTTACACGTTGATTATGCTGTTTTAGGTTTGAGCTAAAGACATGTCCGCCGGTTCCATCGGCCACAAAGTAAAGGTCTTTTGTGGTCTCAGGATCAAGAACAGCTTCTATGGCAGCACGTCCTGGGCAAGCAATAGGAGAGGGGGGAAGTCCTGTCACAGTGTAAGTATTAAAAGGAGATTCTGTTTGCAGATCTTTTTTCGTTAGTTCTCGTTCTAACACATGCTTTCCCTCGGTAATAGCATAAATTACAGTAGGGTCAGCCTGAAGGCGCATACCAATTTTCAATCTGTTTAAAAAGACACTGGCTACTCTGCGACGCTCAGTTGGCAATCTTGTTTCTTTTTCAACAATAGAGGCTAGTACTAAAGCATGATGTGGCGTTTTAGTGTGGGGGCTATTCGAAATTTTTTGAGGCCACAATTCGTTCAGAAGATTTGTCATGGAACGGTGCATATGATTCAGTATTTTCTGGCGATCATCTCCATAAGAATAGGAGTATGTTTCCGGCAAAAGAGTTCCTTCTGGGGGTATGAATGTAATTTTTCCTGTCAGAGAATCTGTATTTTCCAAAATGTTCACAATTTGACTCACCATTAATCCTTCGGGAATTGTGAGTTTGCGAATAACGGTCCTTCCCTCGCTCATTTGGTTAATAATAGACCATGGGGATGCTGTTTTGGAAATGAGGTATTCGCCTGCTTTTAGCTTTTTCTTGGGGTAATGAAGGTGCTGAGCTGCTAGAAAAAGCCAAGGGTAAGAAAAAACGCCTTTTTCCACAAGCTGCTCAGAGATAGAAAATGAAGATGTTCCAGGCTTAATAATAACAGTTATATCTTTAATTCGTGAGCCTTTTGTCAAGATTCCTTCAGGCCCGTATAAAGCAAACAGGACGGAAAAGACAAGAATTGACGGAATAAGAATAAGTCGCATCAATTGCCTGAAAAAGACGCGCAAAAAAGAAACAGGTGGTTGAGTGGACTCTGAAATCATACCCTTATTTTACACAAACCAGGATAAAATAACAGCGAAGAATGGTGGTCACAACAGGGATTGAACCTGTGACCCCTACGATGTCAACGTAGTGCTCTACCGCTGAGCTATATGTCCTTTTGAAATTATAGATATTTCCTAAATATACCGATTT
>JAIEMR010000186.1 GCA_019751935.1 Alphaproteobacteria bacterium | reverse complement strand
CAAGGCGCGCTAAATATCTTTTGCTGAATTTAAACGAGGGGCATACTTTGGTTTTTCACCTTGGAAAGTCTGGACGGCTTATAATTGAAGATACATCTTCATTCACACTTCAAAAACATGACCATGTGGTTTTCTATAATAATGAAAACAAAACAATTGCATACAATGATGCTAGGCGTTTTGGGTTAATGGATTTGGTGCAAACAAAACATTTAAATGATCACCCACTTTTCAAGCATTTAGGGCCTGAGCCATTTGATGATAATTTAACCCCTGAGATTTTTCATGGGTTTTTCAAAAGGCGTCAACATTCTATAAAGGTCGCGCTTTTAGATCAAAGAATGATCGTTGGTGTTGGCAATATTTATGCGAGTGAAGCCTTGTGGGGAAGTGGGATTCATCCTCTTAGAGTTGCAGATTCTTTGACTTTAAAGGAGGCAGGAAATCTTCTTGATCACGTTCGAAAAGTGCTGCAACGCGCGATTGAGGCAGGGGGATCAACCTTAAAAGATCATCAACAGCCCGATGGCAAGCTTGGATATTTTCAGCATCAATTTGCAGTCTATGGCCGCGGTCTTTCCTCTTGCCCAAGGGAAAAATGTTCAGGGCACGTTAAAAAAGAAACTTTGTGCGGTAGATCGACATTTTATTGTGATAAGTGTCAAAAGTAAGAGCTTATATGAATTTTTTCATGTTCTAGAATTCTTCTAATTTTTAAAAATGAGCTTTGTGACTCAACCAAAAAGCAGCTATTGAAAAGGAAATTTTGAATGCAGTCCTAAAAAGTAAAGAAGTGAACCATAGACAAAATCCTTAAAATAGCCTAGTTTTAGGAATGTTGAACCAAGTTGTTTCCGTAGCTCAGCAGGATAGAGCGCAAGATTCCTAATCTTGAGGCCGTGGGTTCGAATCCCGCCGGGAACGCCATTTTTCCCTTATGACAATTTTTCTGAATGTTAAACACTTAAACGATCCGCGCATACATTTAACAATCGATGCGCCTTTGACATTTTCAGTCAAATCAGGTGAGGCTTTATATGTCGTTGGCCCTAATGGGTCTGGTAAATCAACGCTTCTTAATTTAATTGCTGGGATTTACCCCCTTCAAAAAGGCAGCATTGAGTCAAAGCCATCTTTTTATTGCGGACATGAAACAGGTCTAAAGGAATCATTGAGCATCCAAGAAAATATAGATTTCCGCTGCAATGTATTTGGAAAAAGGACAAAGGAAGAGCAAGAAAAAGCTTTGGCTATATTTCATTTAGACAAAATCAAAAAGCGTCTTGTTGGAACTTTATCAGCGGGTCAAAAAAGGCAAGTAGCACTAGTTTCGGGAGTTCTTTCAAAAAAACCACTTTGGGTGTTGGATGAACCTTTTAGTAATTTAGATATCAAAGCAAAAGATATATTTAAAGAGCTTTTAAAAGACCATCTTCAAAAAGGCGGAGCTGCCATAATAGCAGCTCACGATTTTTTGAAAGAGGAAAAAGGCTGTTACCTAGAGCTACGTTAGCTTTTTTGAGCCACAATAACAGGCCTGATGTTCGCCGAATCGGGAACAAATTCGATGTTTGCAAACCCTGCTTTGGTTAATTGATCTGCAACCTGATCATAGGTATAGAAATGACGCCATTTGACCTTAGCAACGTCATCAAAAATGACGCGTTGATAGCGCAAATCATCTTCATTAACCTTTGTCATATCCCAAGGAGAATTCTCTGAATCAAAAGGAGAAGGTGTTAAAAAGCTGCCTATAAAAAGTCCGCCTGGCTTTAGAGCTGTGCAGCATTTGGTATAAAGAGAGATGAGCTCTTCTTCATTGTTAATATAAAGATTCAAACCATGACTAGTTACCATATCATATTCAGACTCACTCTCAAATTGCCAAGCATCATGCTGAAGAAGCTCAAGGTGGTTTTGCAATTTTCTTTCTTCTGCTAATTTATTTGCGTAGACAAGAACTTCAAAATCAAGATCAATCCCAACAAGGCGCATTTTCTCAATTTTTGAAAAATCGAGCGTCAATATATTTGCCATGACACCGCAAGGAAGAGAGGCAATTTTAATTCCATTTTTTAAATTTTCTTGCATAATCGCTTGAGAAATATGAAAAGATTCTCTTGTTGCCAGAGTGCTTGGGGCTTTTTCTAGATAAAATTTTTCCAAAGCTGTAGTGGCTGCATTTTGAGGAGGCCTTAAGGTAAAATCAGTCCAATATCCATTCAATCCTTTATTTTCAATAATAAATCGTCCCAATGGAAACTCAGAGAGTTGATCTAAAATATCTAACTGTTCTTTTAAGGTTGATAAAGATTTTTCACCTTCATTAATTAATCGGGTTCGATATTGATTATAAACATGTTGAAAATCAGAAGAAAAAACCTGATGAGTTCGAAGGTTAAGGATTTGATCTTCTTCAATTTTTTTTACGGTATTCATGCATAACTCTCCCAATTAATTTTAGAGCTTTTTAACTTCTCTTCAATATGATGCGGGGGAGGAGCTACAAATGTCAATGTCCTACCTGAAGAAATTGGAATCGTAATTTTGCGAGAATGTAAATGTAAGGTCTCGTCTTCAGTAGATCCATATTTTTTATCTCCGATAATGGGATGCCCCATATAGGATGTGTGAACGCGTAATTGATGGGTGCGTCCAGTTTCAGGTTTTAATTCTAGCCATGATGACCCATCCTTTAAGGATTTTAAAACGCGATATTCAGTGATCGCTGCTTTCCCATCATCAAAGTCGACGACCATTTTTTCTTTACTGCCTTCTTCGACTTTTGCAATCGGGGCATTAATCGTGCCTTGTTTAATGGAAGGGGTTTTCTGAACAATGGCCCAATAAACTTTTTTAACAAGTTTCTTTTTAAAAGCATCACTTAAGAAAATAGACATTTTCAATGTTTTTGCCACAATCAAGACACCACTTGTATCTCGGTCCAGGCGATGCACTAATCGAAAGGGTTTCCCGCATCCATAAGCTTGAAGTAGTCCATCAAGATGTCTAGTTGTCTTTGTGCCTCCTTGAGTGGCTAGGCCTGAAGGTTTGTTTAAGACACAAATTTCTTCATCTTCCCAGATAATAAGGGAAGCAATGTAATCAATATCTTCGGGTTTATAAGGCATCAGTGGCGCTGGTGTCTGAGTCAGTGTTTTTAGGAAAACCTCTGGAACACTAATTGTGTCTACTTCGCTAACTCTGGTTCCTGAGGTAGCTTTTTGACCATTGACTCTAATTTTGCCTTGCCTTAAAAGTTTTTCAATTGTCCCTTGAGTAAGGCTTGGGTATTGGCGCTTTAACCATCTATCAAGGCGCGAGAGAAGAGGGGAATCTGATGACACAAGTTTAACGACTATTATTCAAACGAGTAATACGTTCAATTTCCTTATTGACGAGCGATTCCACAAGACTAGGGAGATTATTATCTAACCACTGCCGGATCATAGGACGGGCAAGTTCCGTAATTAAATGATCTAATGTCAGATTACCTCCTACAGAAGAAGGCGTTGGTTTGAAGGAAGGAGCTGGCGCTGGGCGTGCGGCCTCCGCTAAACGAGAAAAAGCTTGGGAAGATACTGTTTGAGCTTTTTCAGAGACAAGGGATTCGGATGTGAACTTTGGGTCAGGTTTCGCGCTTTGATCAATAGTATCCGCGTATGTCTGAGCAGGAGCAGGCTCTCTTCTTTCTGTTAAATGAATAACTTCTGGAGCTGATGCATCAAAGGGAGAACCATCATGCGTTTGTTGATAGTGCTTTCTCTCCCCAAAAGCTGTCTCTTGATGAGAGGAAGAATGCGACCTATCTATTTGTTCTGATGATGTTTCATCGGCCACATAACGGCGAATAGAGGCAAGTATATCCTCCATTGACATTTCTTCATCATCACGTCTTGTTGTCATTTGAACCTCTTTAAGTGATTTCAAGATTAGAATTTCCCGCTTGTAATTTGATAATGAGTTTCTGGGCTGAAATAATCAACCTGTAACTTTAGATGCCTTGCATTTAATAAGCCAACCGCGGCCATCAAACGGAACGACTCTAAGGCATAGGCTTGTTCTGCTTGGACCAGTTTAAGCTGCGCTTCTAAAAGCGCTGCTTGAGCATTTAATACATCAAGCAAGATTTTTGTTCCAACCATCATTTCTTGTTGCGTGCCTTCTAAGCTGACTTGACTGGCCTTAACTTGCTTTAGGTAATTTTCGATATTATTCTTAGCCGCTTGGAAATTCTGCCACGCTTGAATGGCGGCTTGGATAACCTGAGTTCTGGCTGTTTCGATTGCAACGCGCTTTGAAACAGCAGTTTCATGAGCTTGTCGTTTTTGAGAACGAACAGATCCACCTTCATATAGGGGAACTTTGACTTCGAGCATCACCCTGTTATCTGTGTAATAGTCTTTTGAACGATAGTCGTGATCTGATGATAGGTAAGATGCATGACTTCTCGATTCGTTACGGCTTGAGGTTGCGCTTACGTTAACAGATGGTAATAAACTTCCGCCAATACGCTGAGTTTCCGATTGAGCTACCAAATGATCAAATTGCGCAGCGATAACATCTGGATGTTGATCTTTAGCCAATTGAACAGCGTTTTTAAGATCAGCAGGCAACAAGCTCAAGAATGGTTCAGGTTTTTGCATCTGCGCTGCTGGTTGAAGTCCTGTGATTTGAGTGTACGTTGCTTTCAGTCCTTCCAGTTGGGCCTCTGCCGTTAAAAGCTGGGCTTCTGCATCCGCTAACTTCGCCTCTGCGTTGGCAACCTGGGTTTGAGTTTCCTCACCGATGTTTCTTTTTTCAACAGCTGCTTCGTAGCTTTTCTGCAAAGCAACTTTGTTTGCTTTATAAAGCTCTACCTGAGAGTATTGAGATAATAGATCTAAAAAGGCCTTAACCGCAGAGAATAAAACGTTTTGTTCGGCGGACTGTAATCCCGCCCAAGCTGAACGAGCGCTTTGATCGGCCTTGCTGATGTCGGCAGTTGTCGCTCCACCATTATATAGGTTTTGCGTTAATTGTAAGTTCCCTTCGCGGGTGTTTGCACTACTGCCCGATGATCCGGGGACAGAGCCTGCATCTCCATCTTTGGTATTTCCAGATACGTTTCTAGCGTTTCCTGTGATGCTGCCTCCCAATGTTACATTAGGACGCCACCCAGCTGTTGCTTGCACATATTGTTCGTGGGTTGCAAGAACAGCATGGCGTTTTTGTTGCAGATCAGGGTTATTTTTATAAGCCCCAATCATGGCCGCAATTAGGGTGTGCGATTCGTTCGAAACTTTGACTTGACTGCCGGTTGTTTCAATAGTCAGAACCTTTGATGGTTCGGTTGCCTCTCTGTCAATGGTGACGGATTCTTCTTTAGGGATGGACTCTTCTTTTTGTGCGGCTGGGGCTTCGGCTATGGCGGCCGGTAAAAAGAGCCAAGAGGCAATAGTGACTAATAACAAATAACGCATCGATGATCCTTTAAATTAATAAGTTTTTAAGGTAGGGTCTATTTCTTTTGCCCAAGCATCAATCCCCCCTTTTATATTAGAAACGTCTTTAAATCCAGCATTCTTTAGGATTATAGCTGCTTGCTGGCTTCGGACTCCATGATGACATAAAGTATAAAGAGGAATGTCCGTTGGAATTTTTTGAAGACCTTGTGTCAGTTGATCAAGGGGCAAATGAAGGCTGTTTTCTATATGACAAAGTTCAAATTCCCAATCCAGGCGCACGTCAATTAAGCAAAAAACTGCCTTATGGTCAAATAAACCCTTTACTTCTTGTACCAAAACAGTGCGAGGCAAGTCCATCAATGATATAAAATTTAACAACTACCCATACCTTATTAGTAACGCATTCTTTTTATAAAATCTAATTGAAATTTTTTACACTATCAGTCAGTGTTTTTTCAATCAATCAGATTAACCTGATTAATAATTTATTAACTAAACCTAGTCCATATTAGAAAAAAGGTGGAAACTACTAAAAAAGTAGTTTATAAGCATCTAAGCTTTATATCTATTTTTTAAAGTCAAAGATTTTTTGGAGGAAGAAATGAATTTTATTAAGTGTGTTTTGGTGGTGATGCTGTTTGCAGTCACTGGTACGAATGTGATGGCGGCGGATTATGATGTCTTTGGTAAGAAAAATGTTAAGTTTGCAACCTTTGCTCCTCTTGTAGGCCTGGTGTCAACGGGTGGTGATAATTATGAACTTACTTTATCTTCGGATATGCCAGCGAAACTTAGAGGTATTGAACCGAGTCAATTTTCTGAACTTGAAAAGGTGGGCGGCCGAGCAGCCAGAGCAAAAACTGTTGCCAATACAATGACCCTTGTTCAGCTAATTTATAAAAACATAGAGGAAGCTGCTGCAAAGGCCAGTGGTCTAGATGGTAGTGTAGCTCTTGCGCAGTGGTTTAGCCGGAATGCTGGAAAAGCTGGGCTTTTCCCGCTGCGGCGAGGGGCGCATGAACCGTCCGGCCCATGGCGACGAGGTCGAT
>JAIEMR010000137.1 GCA_019751935.1 Alphaproteobacteria bacterium | reverse complement strand
TATAAACAGTCGCACCAGGCCGGCGGTATAGATCGTTCCAGTACTAAGGGGGCACTACAGTTCCCCTTACCTTAGAGAAAAACCCTAACCTTGGGGACTAAGGGGGCAAGGAGTCCGAAAACAAAAACACAATCGATAGGTTTCCAAATTTTAAAAAAGAGAGAGAAAGGAAGGGAAAAAAGATGAAGCAGAAAAACATAGAGTCCAGATCTAGTTATCCCATGACCAGGACCATAGATGGCGTTTTCCTAGACTGACCGCTTGATGGGCCTTTATGTCTTGGCAAAGGGAAACTTATCTTTTTACTAAACAAAAATTAGTTTTCCTCGGGCTTGACCCGAGGGTCTTAGCCACCCCAGGAGGATATGCTGTTTTTTAGAGACCCCACGGTCAAGCCGTGGGGAAACTTTCCTTTTAAGGATAGCCTCCCGTGGACTTGATCCAAGGGTCCATGGGAATACATTTCGGATGCTGGGTCATAAGCATTCCTCTGAATGGCAACGCCCCTTTTGTATTTCGGGGCGCGCCATGACACAATATTTTCAGCTATTGACTACCCCTAGCTTGCCTTTTTTAGTTCTTTCTTTGCTTTATCATAGGCATCTTTGGCTTTGTCTTTTAGATCCTCAGCTTTTGTTTTAGCCGTCTCTTTAAGCTCGTTACCTTTTTTCTTGGATTCTTCGTAAGCCAACTCGGCTTTCTTTTTTGCAATTTCAGCATCTGCTTTTGCATTATCACCTGCTAAGTGGAGGGCTTCTGCAGTTTTATGCGCTAAATCTTTTGCTTTGTCTTTTGCAGCTTCAAAAGTGTCTTTAACTTTTTCTTTTAAGTCAGCCATTTTATAATACTCCTTCAAATAAAGGTTATTATACATACAAACTTTTATACCCTTTTTCGGGCGATGTAAACCCTTACAGCAAAAAGGGATATAATCAGGTTGTTTACAACTTTAAAGCCTTCCTAAAACTGATAGGAAATGCCAACTTTAAATTCATGGGCTTGATATTTGGCTTTCTGAACAACAGAACCGGTGGTTCCAGCAATAGATTCTGTTCTTGTATCAGAAAGATTAGCGCCGCAATTATACCCATACTCTCCTCTTACAAGGATATTGCCAAAAGCCTTTTCATAACCAATGCCAGGCACAAAAACTGTTTTTCTGTGTTTTTTACTATGCCAAGCATTACTGCCATCCACTTTATGCGACATATAGTCTCGGCTTGTTTCAAAACCAACCTTTACATACACTAAATGGTCTTTCCCGAGTACAGCACCTATGCGTGGCGCAAGCCCAAATACTAAGCTACGCTCGTAACGAGTTTGAACGGTGGCTTGAGAAACTGCACCTGTTTTAGAATTGGTTAATGACAGAGTGTGGCTTTGATGAGCTCTACTGGCGGTATCATCTTGCAGAGATGCTTCCAAACCAAGATAGACTCCATTTATATTTCGCCCATACCCACCCATAATTCCATAAAGTATGCCATTTGACCTTTTTCGGTGAGCATAAGTTCCATTTAATGTACCACTTGTACTATTTGCAGTAGCATCCAGATCTGTCTTGATAGCTCGTTGCGTGTAGCCAATTTGAGCCCCAAGATAAAATCCATTAAATGGTGTAGTTGCATAAGACGCTGTAGTTCCCATAAGAATGGAGAAAGCTAGTAATTTTGTTTTGTTCATGAGTTTTAGCTCCCTTTAAGAGTATCAGTGCTTATTTATTACACAGCCTTTAGGTGTAAAAAATACGAAAGTATTATAAAAATACACCTTGAAAATTATTTTTAAAAAATATAGAAAACAAAAATACTCAATGAGTATCCAGAGTCACTAAATATTGTGCACTCTGTTTGTGGAGAGAATCCAGATAATTTGATAGGATTAACGCCACCTTGATATAGAAAAGCTTCTATATCAAGGTTAAAACTTCAATTTATAGGCATTATACGTGCGTAATTTCTTTTTGCTTCGTTGCCAAATGATCGTCGATTTTTTTGATGTGATCATCTGTTAAATGCTGCATCTCGCCAGAAAGACGTTTATGTTCGTCCTCTGAGATTTCGCCATCTTTCTCCATCTTTTTCAAAGATTCCATCCCATCACGGCGAACGTTACGAACGCTGATGCGGGCTTCTTCGGCATATTTCGCTGCAACCTTAGCTAATTCCTGGCGGCGCTCTTCATTTAGGGTTGGCAAAGGAACACGGACCATTTGACCATCAATTGCAGGATTCAATCCAAGACTAGATTCACGAATCGCTTTTTCAACAGCCTTGACCATGCCTTTATCCCAAACTTGCACAGTCAATAGACGCGGCTCGGGAGCGCCAACTGTACCAACTTGGCTAAGCGGCATCAAAGAACCATAAGCATCAACTTTAATGGGATTTAAAAGATCGACAGAGGCTCTGCCTGCACGAATGCCACTGAATTCTTTTGACAAGACTTCAACAGCTGAGTCCATGCGGCGATTATAATCACTTAAAAGAGGGTCAACACGTGTAGACATTTAATTTTCCTTCAATAGCTTAACTAATTAAACTGAAATGGCCTTGACCATTGATAACCTTATCAAATCCATTATTTTCGTAAATAGAGAATACAGCAATGGGTATGTTATTTTCGCGGGTCAGGGTAATTGCCGCTGAATCCATAACCTTTAAATCTTTGGCTAAAACCTCAGAATAGGTCAAACGTGGCAAAAACTCAGCGTCTTTGTGATGTACTGGGTCTTTTGTGTAAACACCCTTGACCTTTGTACCCTTTAAAAGTAAATCACATCCAATTTCAGATGCTCTAAGAGCAGCTGCAGTATCAGTTGTAAAATAGGGGTTTCCTGTTCCGCCCACAAACAAAACTATACGTCCTTTTTCAAGGTGCCTTATTGCGTGCCTTCTGACATACGATTCACCAATTGTGGGCATAGGAACGGCCGTCATCATACGACAAGCAAGTCCTTCGACCTCTAAAGCGTGCTGCAAAGCAAGGCCATTAATAACTGTGGCGAGCATACCCATGTGATCAGAGGTGGTTCGGTCCATACCGTGCTTTGCCACTCCGTGCACCCCACGGTAGATGTTCCCGCCCCCGACCACAAGGCAAATCTCAACTTTTTGTGCATAAACGTCTTTAATATCTTTGGCAATTTTCTCGAGCATTTTTTGATCAATGCCACGATTTTTATCTCCGCTAGGATCAACACTAGCAAGAGCTTCACCAGAGATTTTTAATAAGACCCTTTTATACACTGCAAAGACAACTAATGAGCCGCAGATTTTGCTTGCGCTTGAACTTCGGCAGCAAAGTCTGTTTCAACTTTTTCAATGCCTTCACCCAAAGCAAATCTTGAAAATCCAACAAGCTTCACTGGCGTGCCTAATTCTTTAGCTGTTTGTTCAACAACCTCAGAGATTTTTGTTTTGCCATCAACGACATAAACTTGCTCTAACAAAACGACTTCTTCGTAGTATTTACGAATACGGCCTTCAACCATCTTTTGAATAACATCTTCAGGACGCCCAGAAGCGCGCGCTTGGTCGGTTAGAACAGTTCTCTCTCTTTCAAGAGAAGCAGAATCAACTTCAGCAACATTCAATGCTTGAGGACTTGCTGCCGCTACATGCATAGCCAGTTTTTTGCCTAATTCTTGTAATTTAGCTGTGTCTTTTGCAGAAGACTCAAGAGCAACCAAAACACCAATCCGCCCTAAACCTGGAGCCGATGCGCTGTGCATATAGGTTGCAACAATACCTTCTGATACGGATAAACGCTTAACACGGCGCAGGTTCATGTTTTCACCAATCACAGCAATCAAACGAGTGATTTCATCGCTGATTGTTGGAGACTCACCTTTAAAAGGAGCAGCTAAAAGAGTTTCTGCAGTGAATTCTTTACCCGCTGCAATTTCCGCTGCTTGGCTGACCATAGCTTGGAATTGAGGGTTTCTAGCAACGAAGTCTGTTTCAGCATTGATTTCAACGACAGCAGCAGATTTTCCAGAACCTGCAACACCAACTAAACCTTCGGCAGCAACACGACCTGCTTTTTTAGAAGCCGCAGCCAATCCTTTTTTACGAAGCCAGTCAACGGCTGCTTCAAGATCGCCATTAACTTCATTTAATGCTTTTTTGCAGTCCATCATGCCTGCACCGGTTTTTTCACGCAGCGTTTTTACAAGTGTCGCAGAAATTTCAGCCATTTTATCCTCAAATCAATTAAATTCTTAGTAAGTCAAAAAAAGGGAGAAGCAGTTTGTCTCCCCCCTTATTTATAATGAAGGGTTAAGCGCTTACAGCGACTTCTTCAGCTTCTGATGCAGCTAATTCTTCATCAGGAAGAGTTGCAGATTCACCAAGATCAATACCCTGGGAAACCATTTCAGCTTGGAGACCATCAAGAACAGAAGAAGCAGCGAGATCGCAGTATAAATGGATCGCACGCAAAGCATCATCATTGCCTGGAATTGGATAGGTAACGCCTTCTGGATCTGAGTTACTGTCTAAAACGCCAATAACAGGAATGCCTAAGCGAGACGCTTCTTGAATCGCAATCGCTTCTTTATTTGTGTCGATAACAAAAAGTGCATCTGGCAGACCACCCATATCACGAATACCACCAAGCGCAAGCTCAAGCTTTTCGTGTTCGCGAGTCATTTTTAAAATTTCTTTTTTGGTAAGACGGCCAGGATTTTCTAGAATTTCTTCCATTTCCTTAAGGCGTTTAATTGACTGGTTAACTGTTTTCCAGTTTGTCAAAGTTCCACCTAACCAACGGTGGTTGATGTAGTATTGGCCGCATTTCTTAGCTGCTTCTTTTATTTTTTCAGAAGCTTGTGATTTTGTACCCACAAAAAGAACACGTCCACCGCCTGCTACTGTATCGCGGATAACTTGCAAAGCTTTGTAGAGCATAGGAACAGTTTGCTCCAAGTCAATGATATGAATCCCATTACGCACACCGAAAATAAAGGGTGACATTTTTGGGTTCCAGCGACGTGTTGTGTGACCATAGTGTAAGCCAGCTTCTAAAAGCTGACGCATAGTAAAGGTTGGCATTGCCATTAAAAAATACTCCTAATTACGTTTTTCCGATTTTGCATAACCTAAAGGGCAATGAATCATTATCTCTAATGACATCGGAAGGTCTGTTTAGCTTTTCCCATGAGAAAAGACAGCACACCTACCCAAAGGTTATAGATTTGCACTCAACCTTTATAACGGTATTTAGGTTTTTTTGCTAGTATTTTCAGCGGTTGCATCAAGCATGAATATAAAAACCACGCTTGATGCCTTAAATCGGTGAACAATGCCTCTATTCTTGGCTCATCACATGATTCATGGTTTCTTGATTTATGCTCACCTTGTGATTAAACCTAAAACTATCAACGATCAAGTCAGATAAAATTTTCCCTGACATTTGATCAATCGAAGCATTAAAGTTTGTCGATTTTTTCTCATCATGGATATAAGGATTGACTCTTTGTAACATGACGACAGAAAACCCATCTTTTGTTGCCCCATAAGTAGACTGCTCAATACCCAATTGGAACATTTTCGTAACAAGATCAGGAGTAAATGAGGATAACAAAGCCTTTGTTGCCTCATTTTTTAACTCACTCTTTTCCCCCATATCAGATCGACTTAAGACATGATTTGAGGTAAGTGATAATCCATTTTTATTTGCAAGCTTCGTTAAATCAGCTAAGTTTTTTGATCCCTTAGTAATTTCATCTGCAAGCTTAGTAGCCTCTTCAAGTTTCTTTTGATTTGTTACATCACTTAAAACTTTATCTTTAACGGCATCAAATTCAGGAACTGCTGCTGGCGTTACTTTTTCAATTCTTACAATAAACGATAAATTATCAACATCTGAAATTGGGCTTTCTGTACCTTCAGTTAAATTGAAAGCTTGCTCAACGATACTCTTTCTGGCCTCTAAAGGTAATGTGGCAAGGATGGGCTTACCTGCTTCATCTAAACCTTGAGCATCAAACCCTGAAAGCTCTTCAATTGTTAACTTAAACTCCTTTGCAACATCGGAAAGCTTAGCCCCGCCCGCAATCGCATCATCTATTTTATTTTTAAGCTCTTGAATGTGATCACCTGACTTTTGAAGACGAAGAGCCTCTTCTATTTGAGAACGAACTTCATCAAGTTTTTTTGTAGCAGAAGGTGCAATTTTTGTAATTTGATAAATTGAAAAACCACCATCAGCGCTAACTACGGATGAAGTTTTGCCTAGTTCAAGAGAAAACACAACGCTTCTAGCATTTTCAGGCAATTGATTTGCCTCAATTGTACCCAGATCTGTGAAATCCCCCCCCTTAACATCACGAGAAACCGCACGCATGGGGCGTCCTGCATTTGCCCGAGCAAAAGCATCTTCAGCAAGAGCCATAGAAGGATAAGTTAACCGAACAACGTTACGTTTTTCAGGAATTGTGTAAGCATCTATACGTTTTTCGTACTCTTCCTTGACCTCTTCTGGAGTTAATGGAACATCTTTTATCAAAGTTTTAACATCCAAAAGAACAACTATAGCTTTACGGGATTCAGGGACTGCATATT
>JAIEMR010000062.1 GCA_019751935.1 Alphaproteobacteria bacterium | reverse complement strand
GTATGGCGATCCATCTGAGTTATTGAGTGCAGTTTTCTACTTAACTTTAGGTGACCAGCCCCAATTCATAACATTGGTGCCAACCTCTGGATTGACTTCTGGATAAGCAAGGTTGTCTACCCAATAAGCCCATCTTGAGGTGTTGTCAAAAGCAAGAGGAATTTGGAAGTAGTTATGCATAACATAACGATCCATAGCATGAACTGAAGCAGCCAATGATTCAGGATCATTAGCCATAGTCACTTCTCTAGCCAATTCTTCTGCAACTGGGTCTTTAATACCGATGTAGTTGCTGCTGCCTTTAGCGTCAGCATTCTTTGCGCTGAAATAATACAATTGTTCATTGCCTGGTGATAGGCTGTTGGCCCAGGTGTGAATAATCATATCAAAATCAGATTCAATGACACGGTTTTCATATTGAACCGCATCCATCATGCGCACGGTTAATTCAATACCTAACTTTTTCACACTTTCACGGTATGCTAAAGCAATCTTTTCAAGTTTTGGATCTTTGATCATGATTTCAAAGGCCATCTGCTGTCCTTGACTATTGACGCGTTTTCCATCTTTTACAGTCCAGCCGGCTTCTTTCAAAAGACCATCTGCTTTTTCAAGATTAACGCGCTGATCTCCATTCCCATCTGTATGAGCAGGTGTGAATTCATGTTCCAAAATTTCCTTCATAAATTCAGGTTTAATTTGGGAGGAAAACTTTTCTAACAGCTCTTTTTCTTTGCCTTCTGCTGGACCATGATGTGCTAGGAATGTATTGGCAAATAAACTGTTTGGACATTTCATAACGCCGAAAAAGACAATCTTGTTGAGGGTATCAAAATCAAAAGCTAAACCAAGCGCTTTGCGGATACGTATATCGGTAAAGGAAGGTTTACGCATATTGAAAATGATGGTTCTAACTGCAACAGGGCGTTTATGTGTTGTATCAACGCGTTTCATTTTGCCGTCTTTTACTGCCGCAAGATTATATCCTGTTTCCCATTGGTTTGGATTGGTTTCAAAATAGACATCAAACTCGCCAGCAGTAAAGGCCTGGAATTGAGCTTGGGCATTTTTGAAGTATTCAATTTTAATGGTATCAAAATTGTATTGACCCTTGTTTACAGGCAAATCCTTGCCCCAATAATCAGGGTTACGTTGATAAGTGATTGAACGACCTTGATCAGCGCTTGCAACCTTATAAGGTCCGCTACCCATAATGATCGTTAGACCGCTATCAGCAAAATCAACCTTTTCAAGCTGGGCTTTAGAAAGCACCCTGACAACGGCAATAATCATAGGCAACTCTGGGTCATATTTACCGTCATCATTGGCTTTTAAGTGCATTTTAATGGTAAGAGGGTCGATAATTTCAAATTGAGTAATGCGAGAATAGTATTGGCGGTACCTAGGTAGTCCTTTTTCTTTTAAGAGCTCAATTGAAAATTTGACATCTTCAGCTGTAACAGGTGTTCCATCATGAAAACGAGCGTTTGGATTGAGATAAAAAGTTACTGAAGAAGAGTCAGGAGCAACTTCAACGCCCTGGGCAAGTACGCCATAAACAGTGAAGGGTTCTTCGGCAGAACGGACCATAAGTGGATCGAAGGTCAATAATAAACCTTCAGCGCCAATTCCTTTGACGATATCTTTGTTTGTCGTATCAAACGTTCCAACTGTGCCAAGACGAAGTGCGCCACCTTTTGGAGCTTCTGGATTCACGTAACTAAAATGAGTGAAATTGGCTGGATAACGAGGGGTTCCAAATCTAGCTAATGCATGAACGGCTTTTTCTGGGAGGACTCGTTGTTTTATAAGAGCTTGCTCAGCTTTTTGAACAGGTTCTGGCGAATGGATTGTTTCAGAGGGTTTTTGAAAATAATTATAGCCAAAAATAATGGCTACAATGATCACAACAAGGGGCAAAATCTTTTTAAGCACAAGTAGATATCCTTTTGTTAATAGCTTGCTTATATGCTGGATATATACAGCAAAGATTATCTAACTCATAGAAATTTTTTTAGGTTAACTCTTTTTAAAGAAAATTTCTTTTAGAATGAACTGATTGAGCTTGAGTTCATTTTTTAAAGCGTAAACCTTATGAAACAAAACATATTTTTGCAGTATAAAGAGAAAATCTTTTATTTCTTTAAAAAGATAAAAGAAAAACCTTTTAATAAACTATATATAGTGCTGCCTGTTTTAATCCCTTTAAGTGGTACTTATTTTTACATGATGAATGGTCGGTATATCTCAACCGATAATGCGTATGTAAAAACTGATAAGATTGCCATAAGTTCAGATTTAAGTTATAGGGTGCAGAGAGTTTTCGTAAAGGACAATCAACAAGTTAAAGCTGGGGATATTTTATTTCAGTTAGAGGACACACCTTTTAGACTCCTTGTCCAAAAGTTGGAAGCGCAGTTAAAAGAAGTTAATAACGATATTGAAGCAAAAAGAGCAACTTTTCATGCAAAAGAAGCCAGTATTAAACAAGCTCAAAAAGATGTGCTTTTTTATAAAAGCGAATTTGGTCGTCAAACGATACTAGCGTCTAAGAAAAATACCACCGAAACCAAAAGAGAAGAATCACAGAATAATTTTGAAAAATCTGAGCAGCAGCTTAGACAGTTAAAATATGATTTGGATAATGCATTAGCTGCTTTAAGTGGGAAAGCGGATATCAAAATTGAGGAACATCCTAATTATCTTGAGATTAAGGCTGATTATGAAAAGGCATGCTTGGAATTAAAAAAGACCTCTGTCTATGCGCCGAGTAATGGGATTATAACGCAGATGACACTTGTGGCGGGAGATTACGTGACAGTTGGCAGTCCTGTTTTTTCCTTAGTGTTAACTGATAATATGTGGGTAGAGGCCAATTTAAAAGAAACAGAGTTGGAACTAGTAAAGCCAGGGCAAATGGCGCGCGTTTCAGTAGATGCTTATTCAAACGCTGAGTGGCAGGCTATTGTTGAGGGCATTAGCCCAGCGTCAGGTTCAGAATTTTCTGTTCTACCGCCTCAAAATGCAACAGGAAATTGGGTGAAAATTGTTCAACGGATTCCGGTGAGACTTCGTTTGAAGCCTCTAGAGAATGCGCCGATCTTAAGGGCTGGACTGAGTGCATCTGTTGAAATTGATACTCAAAGCCTAGTAGCGATTAATGAGAAAATAACCCATTCATGAATGAACAATCGGCTTCATTAAATAAGATTAATCATCAAGGAATGCTGACCTTAACGGTTATGATTACAACGATTATGCAAGTTCTAGATTCAACGATTGCAAATGTAGCATTGCCTCATATGCAAGGAAATCTGGGGGCGACTCAAGATCAAATCACATGGGTTTTAACGTCTTATATTCTTTCATCAGCTATAGGGATGACTTTGGCCAGTTTTCTGTCAATGCGGTTTGGAAGAAGGCAGTTATTTCTTGTTTCAATTGTTGGTTTTACGGTTAGTTCAATATTATGCGGAACTGCAGGTTCGCTTAACACCTTGGTTCTTTATCGCTTATTTCAAGGATTATTTGGGGCCTCGTTCATTCCCCTTTCTCAATCTATTTTGCTGGATATCTATCCGAAAGAAAAGCATGGCTATGCTCTTGCGTTATGGGGAATGGGGATTATGGTGGGACCCATTATAGGGCCAGTTGTAGGGGGATATTTAACAGATGCATACAGCTGGAGGTGGGTTTTTTTTGTTAATGTTCCTGTTGGGGTTTTAGCTTTCACAGGGATTTATCTGCTACTAGATGAAATTAAATCTACAGAAAAAAGCCCCTTCGATTTGAAAGGGTTTATTTTGATAGCGATGTTTTTATCTTGTTTGCAAGTAGCTTTAGATCGCGGTGAGCAATTGGATTGGTTTGATTCATTAGAGATTAGAGCTGAATTTGCTATTTCAGTTTTGTCTCTTAGTTTGTTTATTTTTCATATTTTAAAAAAAGAAAACCCATATTTACGTCCAGCCCTATTTATGGATCGAAATTTTGCTATTTGTTTGGTTCTAAGTTTTGTTGTTGGGGCAATTTTGCAATCTCCTTTGGCGTTGATGCCAGATTTTTTGCAGGAATTAATGAACTATCCTGTTTTAACGGCTGGCCTTATAACAGCATCACGAGGAATTGGAACAATGATTTCCATGTTTCTTGTGGGAAGGTTAATTGGAAAAATTGAATCACGTTTTTTGGTTTTAATAGGTCTTTTAATTCTTAGCTATTCTTTAAATCAAATGACTGAATTTAATTTGCTTATGGGATATTGGCCGATTATTTGGTCAGGCGTTATTATGGGATTTGGGCTTGGTTTTATTTTTGTACCTCTCAGTGCGTTAGCCTTTTCAACTCTTGTCCCTGCTTATAGAACAGAAGGTTCTGGGCTTTATAACCTTATTCGCAATATAGGCGGTAGTATTGGTATTTCTCTTTCAACAAATTTTCTAATTCGAAAAACACAAATGTTTCATGCGAATCTTGGGGAATTTATGAATCCCTACAACAAGACTTTTGCGCTTTCAGGGGTTTCTAATCCATCCATGTATAAACAGCAGGATTTTTTAAAGTGGAATAATAAAATAACGCAAGAAGCTACAACTCTGGCTTATTTGAATACATTTAAAGCGATCATGTTTTTTGCGATTGTTTCCATGTTTTTGTTATTTTTGGTTAGAAAGCAGAGCAGTCTTTCCGGAGAAATCAAACCCGATATGAAAGACTTGGATTAAAGATTTTAAGTATTTATTTCCTGAGAGGGTCTTTCAATAATCTTAATAGCTATTCCATACAAAAGAGCTAACGTAAACAAGAAGAAAGCCGGGGCCCATAGAAAACTAGTCACCTTTACTGTCCACGATGCAATCAGAGGGGTTGTGCCACCTAAAAGTGCAGTGCCCAAGGCGTAGCTGAAACCAACACCGCTATAACGTCTGCTTGGAGGAAATAGTTTTGGTAAAACACAAGAAAGAGCTGCTACTTGAAAGGCGTTGCCTAAAATCAAATAAATTTGTATAGCCGTTAATGAGGCAATAGAAAGGTTTTGATAGGCCCATATGTAAATGGGGAATGCGGGAACAAGAAACCAAATCATGCAGAGTTTCATAATTTTTATTTCGCCAAATCGAACAATGATGGGAGAGGCTAGAAGAATTAAAAAACCTCCTAAAAGAAACATCAGCAGATTGTTAAGAAGGATGCCTTCGGTTGAAAAACATAAAAGCCCTCGCCAGTCTAAGTTTATGTAGATGGTTGCAAGATAAACAGGGACAAAGTTTGCGCCCCCTAAAATACAACAAGCAAATAATTTTTTCTTATCCTTTTTAAAGGACGCTAACATGGGGTTTTGTTCAAGATTATTTTCTTCTTTTAACTCAGTATAGGATTGGCTTTCATCCATTCGCGAACGCAAATATGAAATGTAAAGGCCAATAAGTGCAGCAGAGATAAAGGAATATCTCCAACTACCCGAAAAGATCATCGAAGTTGAAAAGAAAAGACTAATGATAACGCCGATGCTTGCCCCAAAAAAACCTATAGAGGTGAGAATGCAGGTAATGAGTGATTTGTTTTTAATTCCTCTTTGTTCTGCCACATAAATGAGGGCGCCTGTGTAATCACCACCAACAGCAATTCCTTGCAGTAAACGACAAATGACAAGGAGAACAGGGGCAAGAAATCCTACCGAAGAATAGTCGGGAAGGATGCCTATTATAAAGATAGGGATAGACGTTAAAAGAGACGAAATTGTGAGAGAGGTTTTTCTGCCAAATCGGTCACCAAGATATCCAAATAAAATTCCGCCAAAGGGTCTGCCTAAATAGCCTGCAGCAAATGCTAAAAAACTACCGGTGATTGGGGAGATGCCCATTTCTTCGTGAAAAAATAGGGGGGCAAGAATAACGGCAAAATATCCATAAAGCGTATTATTGTAGGCCTCGAGAACAACACCTCCTAGGGCTGCCACAATGTTTTTATTCATTTTTGTTTTTTTCTCAAATGTTTTCCCTAAGGATTTAGAGTTCATACATATCTCTTTATATCGCATATCTTGAGAGGTAACGTGACGTTAGCATTCTATCTTCCTGAACATCAATAGCATGATAGAGATGTCCTTACTATATATTTTTGAGAGAAAAAGAGCAGAAAATGCAAGGTTGTGTTGCATGGAAATGGGAAAAAAAAGGACCGTCCCAAAAGGGACAGTCCAATTCTCAAAATCTGGCTTTTGATTGATTAACGATCGCGTGAGTAACGATCGGAACCACCACGATATTCTCCGCCTCTTGAAGAGGATGAAGAATTTCCGCGGTAACCGCCGCCGCCGCCACCGCCACCGCCGCCACGATTTTCACGTGGTTCTTGTGGGCGAGCTTCAGCAACGCTGATTGTACGTCCCATAATCTCTGAGCCATTTAATTTTTTGATCGCGTCCTGTGCTTCTCCATCGCTGGACATTTCAACGAAACCAAAACCTTTACTGCGGCCTGACCTAAAATCTGTAATAACCTTTGCGGAAACAACAGACCCTACTTCAGCAAAAATGCCTTCTAAAGTTCCATCATCCATTGTAAAGGCTAAATTGCTGACGTATAATTTCTTGTTCATAAGAGCTCCTTAATAATAATCCGTACCGCAGGCATGT